>NZ_JBGFFF010000014.1:0-50947 GCF_056175785.1 Acidovorax sp. LjRoot204 | reverse complement strand
GACATGAAATGGCGGCGAGTACTCATGGGCATTCTCCTGGCAGATGGGTCGGGTTGAGGTTGGAGGAACGGATTCAGTGGAACTGGGCCGACAGCTCTTTGCTGACCCAGACCTTGGCGTCGATGCTGCCCACACGGGACAGCTGCATTTCGTATTCGTAGCGGTCCGGCCGGTACAGGCCGTGCAGCCACTGCACAGGGCGCTCCTGGTCGTCATAGATGAGACGGCGCACAGCCAGCAGTGCCGAGCCCACCGAGACATCCAGGTGGCGGGCCACGACAGCGTCAGCCAGCTTGGCCGAGATGGTCTGGTGCGCGCGGCCCACCTTGACGCCCGACTCTTCGAGCAGCACCAGGATGGGCTTGCGCGCCAGCTCGCGCCGTCCGAACTGGCGGGCAATGTCGGCGGGCACATAGGTGGTGATATGGGACAGCGGCCCCTCTTTGGTGCTCCGCACCCGGACCGCCTTTTGCACGGCGTCGCCCACCGCGATGTTCAGCGCGCCGGCCACGGCACGCGATGCTGTGACTGTGTCCACATCCAGCACCTTGACGGAGGTGCGCAGGCCCATGCTGACCAGGTTCTCCAGCAGGCCCGTGAGATGCGCGCGGCTGCTCTCGCCCTCACCGCCCGCGCCGTTGGCGGTAGCTGGGGCGGGTGGCACAGGGCGGGTGCCCCGGCCGGGCTCGCGGGAGATCATGCCCTCGCCTTCCAGCAGCTCCAGCGCGCGGCGCACCGTGACACGCGCCACCGCGAACTGCCGCATCAGCGCCAGTTCGCCCGGCAGGCCATCGGCAAACCGCCCCTCTTGCAACTGCTCGCGCAGCACCAGATAGATCTGGTGGTACTTGGGGAGCGGCAGGTTGTTGGACGGCATGGAGGTCATATTAGGAATAGTTCTAATGTCCTGTCAATAAGACATTTAGAAGCGAAATTTGTCTCGCTGCAGACATTTGCGGCACCGGTGCACTGCACCGAGCGCACGCAACCACCGTGCCAGCAAGGAGAGATGTGCACCGCATCAATGCGAAACGACGCGCCTTTTTGGCAGCTTGTGACAAGGCCGCATTGACGCGCCCACAGGCACTGGCTACATTACTAACCAGTCAGTCATTAAAAATAGCCGGTTTGACCACTCCCCCCCCACCCTCCTCTGCCACGACCAGCACCAAACGCGAGCGCCGCAAGGAAGCCCGCCCGGGCGAGCTGCTGGAGGCTGCTCTCGACCTGTTCGTCGAGAAGGGGTTTGCCGCCACACGGGTGGATGAGGTAGCGGCGCGCGCAGGGGTATCCAAGGGCACGCTGTTTCTGTACTTCCCCAGCAAGGAAGAGCTCTTCAAGGCGGTGGTGCGCGAAAACATCGCCGGCCGCTTTGCCGAGTGGAACAGCGAGCTGGAGACCTTTGTGGGAACCACCAGCGAGGTCCTGCGCTATTGCTACCAGGTCTGGTGGGAACGCATCGGGTGTACCAAGGCCTCAGGCATTACCAAGCTCATGCTCAGCGAGGCGCAGAACTTCCCCGAGATTGCGCAGTTCTACCAGCACGAAGTCATCCTGCCCGGCCAGGCGCTGATTCGCCGCATCCTGGAGCGTGGCATTGCGCGGGGCGAATTCCGCCCCGTGAACCTCGACTACGCCGTGTACCTGGTGCTGGCCCCCATGATCTTCCTCATGATGTGGAAGCACTCAGTGGGCGCCTGCGTGCCTGATGCCCAGGAGCTGACGCCTGAGCAATACATCGAGACGCAGATCGACAACATCCTGCACGGCCTGTGTGTGCGCCCCGAGGCGCCTGCGGCTTCCGGCGCAGCAGGCACATTGCCGTCTGACAAGCCGTCCCCTCCCCCTTCTTTCACGCGCTCGCGCACACCCTGACCATGAAACGCTGGATTCCCTGGATGGCTGCAGCCGTCGTTGTCGTGCTGCTCGGTGGCGGTGTCTGGCGTGCCATGGCGGCGCGGCAGGCGCAGCAGAAGGCTTTGGCCGAGGCGTCCACACAACGGGCCGAGGCACCGCTGCAGCTGGCGGCCGACGAAGTGATCACCGTGCAATCGTCCCAACTCTCGCTGGGGGTACCGGTATCAGGATCGTTGCGTGCCGTGGACTCGGCCATGGTCAAGGCACGCGTGGCCGGCGAGCTGCAGGGCCTGACTTTGCGCGAGGGCGACAGCGTCAAGGCGGGACAGGAAGTGGCCCGCATCGACCCGACCGAAGCCCGTGCACGCCTGCGCCAGGCCCAGCAACAGGCCGATGCAGCCAAATCGCAGGTGGACATCAACCAGCGGCAGTACAACAACAACCGTGCACTGGTAGACCAGGGCTTTATCTCTGCCACGGCGCTGGTCACCTCGCAGGCCAGCCTGGAAGCGGCCCAATCCAGCTACCAGGCAGCCGTATCGGCCGCCGATGTCGCCCGCAAGGCGCTGGAAGACACCGTCCTCAAAAGCCCCATCAGCGGCCTGGTGGCGCAGCGGCTGGCCCAGCCGGGAGAGCGGGTGCCCATCGACGCCCGCATCATCGAAGTGGTGGACCTCTCCCGCCTGGAACTCGAAGCCCTCCTCACCCCGGCTGACTCCGTCGGCGTACGTGTGGGTCAGAAGGCCCAGCTCACGGTCGAAGGCGCCTCGGCGCCGGTACAAGCCACCGTCGTGCGCATCAACCCCAGCGCCCAGGCGGGCAGCCGCACCGTGCCAGTCTATTTGCGGGTGGACCAGGCACCCCACAACGCCAGCCTGCGCCAGGGCCTGTTTGTGCAAGGCCTTCTGGCCACGGGCAGTGCGCAGGTATTGACCGTTCCATTGGATGCCGTGCGCACCGACAAACCGGCACCCTACCTCCAGACGATCAAGGAGGGCCGCGTGGCCTATGCGCCGGTACAGACGGGAGCGCGCGCCGTGGTCAATGGGCAGACCCTGGTCGCGGTGGACGGCGTACCCGTGGGCACGACGGTCATTGCGGGCCGCATGGGTTCGCTGCGCGAGGGCACGCCCGTGGCGGCGGCAACTGCTGCGCCGCAAGCCGCTCCCGCCTCGCGCACTGCGCCCTGACCAGCGGACGCGCCATGTGGTTCACCAAAGTCAGTCTTAAAAACCCCGTGTTCGCCACGATGGTGATGCTCGCCATCGTCGTGCTGGGCCTGTTCTCGTACCAGCGCCTCAAGGTCGATCAGTTTCCCAACATCGACTTCCCGGTGGTGGTGGTCACCGTGGACTACCCCGGCGCGTCGCCTGAAATCGTCGAGAGCGAGGTCACCAAGAAGATCGAGGAAGGTGTCAACTCGATTGCGGGCATCAACGCCCTCACCTCGCGCAGCTATGAGGGCACGGCGGTTGTCATCATCGAGTTCCAGCTCCACATCGACGGCCGCAAGGCCGCCGAGGATGTGCGCGAAAAGGTCGCCACCGTGCGCCCCTTGCTGCGCACCGAGGTCAAGGAGCCACGCGTGCTGCGCTTTGACCCTGCCAGCCGCGCCGTATGGTCGCTGGCCGTGTTGCCCGACGAAAAATCGGGTCGCAGCGCGGTGGAACTGACAACCTGGGCCGAGCAGATCCTGAAGAAGCGCCTGGAAAACGTGCGCGGCGTGGGCGCGGTGAACCTGGTGGGTGCGACCAAGCGCGAAATCAACATCTACCTCAACCCGCAGGCCCTGGAAGCCTTTGGCGTGACCCCCGACCAGGTGGCCAATGCCGTGCGCAACGAGAACCAGGACCTGCCCGTGGGTGCGATCCGCTCGCTGGCGCAGGAGCGCGTGGTGCAGATCGACGCGCGCATGGAGCGGCCCGAGGATTTCGGCAAGATCATCGTGGCCCGCAAGAACGGGGCGCCGGTGCGCCTGGACCAGGTGGCCCGCGTCAACGACGGCGCGCAGGAAGTGGAAAGCCTGGCGCTCTACAACGGCCAGCGCACGCTGCTGCTGTCGGTGCAAAAGTCTCAGGGCGAGAACACCATTGAGGTGGTCGATGGCCTGAACGCCGCCGTGGTGGAACTGAAGAACCAGCTGCCACCCGGGGTGCGGCTCGAAACCATTGGCGATAGCGCCCGCCCGATCCGCGTGGCGGTCAACAACGTGCGCCAGACGCTGATCGAGGGGGCCATCCTCACGGTGCTCATCGTCTTTCTGTTCCTGAACTCCTGGCGCTCCACCGTGATCACCGGGTTGACGCTGCCCATCGCGCTGATCGGCACGTTCCTGTTCATGAACATGTTTGGCTTCACCATCAACATGATCACGCTCATGGCGCTGAGCCTGTGCGTGGGGCTGCTGATCGACGATGCCATCGTGGTGCGCGAAAACATCGTGCGCCACGTGCAGATGGGCAAAGGCGCCTACGCAGCCGCCATGGACGGCACGCAGGAGATCGGCCTGGCGGTGCTGGCCACCACGCTGTCCATCGTGGCAGTGTTCATGCCCATCGGCTTCATGGGCGGCATCATCGGCAAGTTCTTCCACGAGTTCGGCATCACCATCGTCGCGGCGGTGATGATTTCGATGTTTGTGAGCTTCACGCTCGACCCGATGCTGTCGAGCATCTGGCACGACCCGAGCATTCATGCGCACGGCCAAAAGACGGCGCCCGTCACCTTCTACGACAAGACCATTGGCCGCGTCACCGGCTGGTTTGACCGCGCCACCGATGCGCTGGCAGAGGGCTATCAGCACATCCTGCGGTGGTCGCTGGTGCACAAGCTGGCCACCATGGTCATCGCCCTGGCGGTGTTCGTGTTGAGCGTGGTCATGGTGCCGCTGCTGGGCACCGAGTTTGTGCCCAAGGCCGATTTTTCAGAGACCTCCCTCAATTTCTACACCCCCGTGGGTTCGTCGCTCGAGGCCACCGAGGCCAAGGCCAGGCAGGTGGAAGGCATCCTGCGCGAGATGCCGGAAGTGCGCTACACACTGGCCACCATCAACACCGGCAACGCCCAGGGCAAGATGTACGCCAGCATCTACGTGCGGCTGGTAGACCGCAAGGACCGCAGCCGCAGCGTGGACCAGATGTCCGACGTGCTGCGCGAGCGCCTCAAGACCGTGCCCGGCATCACCGTGACCCATGTGGGCCTGCTGGACGCGGTGGGAGGCCAGAAGCAGGTGGAGTTCTCGCTGCAGGGGCCCGACCTGCGCGAACTGGAGCGCCTGACCAAAATCGTCACCGAGAAGATCCGCGACATTCCCGGCCTCGTGGACCTGGACACCAGCGCCAAGCCTGACAAGCCCGTGATTGCGCTGGATGTGAAGCGTGAAGTGGCGTCGGACCTGGGCCTGTCGGTGGCGCCCATGGCGGCCTCGCTGCGCACGCTGGTGGCAGGCACCACGGTGGGCAACTGGCGTGCGCCCGACGACCAGACCTATGACGTGAATGTGCGCCTGGCGCCCGAGGCGCGCACCACCCCGGCCGACCTGGAGCGCCTGCCCTTTGCCCTGGCCGCCACCGATGGTACGACCCGCATCGTGCGCCTGAACCAGGTCGCCAGCGTCACCGAATCCACCGGCGCCAACCAGATCAACCGCCGCGACCTGACCCGCGAAGTGGCGGTGAACGCCAACGTGTCCCAGCGCTCGGCCGGTGAAGTGTCGAACGACATCAAGAAGGCGCTGGAGACCGTGACCTTCCCGCCGGGTTACCGCTACCAGTTTGGCGGCTCCACCAAGAACATGGCCGAATCGTTCGGCTACGCCATCTCGGCACTGGCCATGGCCATCATCTTCATCTACATGATCCTGGCGAGCCAGTTCAAGAGCTTTTTGCAGCCGCTGGCGCTCATGACCTCGCTGCCACTCACGCTGATCGGTGTGGTGCTGGCGCTGCTGATGTTCCGCTCCACGCTGTCGATGTTCTCCATCATCGGCGTGGTCATGCTGATGGGGCTGGTGACCAAGAACGCCATCCTGCTGGTGGACTTTGCGATCCGTGCCCGCGAGGAACACGTGAATGACCAGGGCCAGACCGTGCCCGGCCTGCCCCGCGCTGACGCGCTGCTGCTGGCCGCCCGGGTGCGGCTGCGCCCCATCCTCATGACCACGCTGGCCATGATTTTTGGCATGGTGCCATTGGCGTTCGCGTTGTCCGAAGGGTCAGAGCAGCGCGCGCCCATGGGCCAGGCCGTGATCGGCGGGGTCATTACCTCTTCTCTCTTGACCCTGGTGGTGGTGCCGGTGGTGTATTGCTACATGGACGACTTGGCCCAGTGGGCGCTTCGCAAGATGGGACGTGCCCCGGCAGCGCCTAAAATCGAAGGTTTGTCCTGATCGCCCCGATCGGCCTTGCATCTGCCCCACGGAGAAATCCCATGAACCTGCCCCTGAACACGTCCGCCAACATCAGCGACCCCATCGCCCAGGCCCGCTACAACATGATCGAGCAGCAGATCCGCCCCTGGAACGTGCTCGATGCCGACGTGCTGGACCTGCTGGCCGTGGTGCGCCGCGAAGACTTTGTGCCCCCGGCCTACCGCAGCATGGCCTTCATGGACATTGAAGTCCCGCTGCTGGGCAATGACGCTGAAGAAGCCGTGCGCAAAGGCCACAGCATGCTGCAGCCCCGCGTGGAAGCGCGCATCCTGCAAGACCTGCGCATTTTGCCCACCGACCGCGTGCTCGAAATCGGCGCCGGCTCGGGCTACATGGCCGCCCTGCTGGCCGCCCGCGCCGAGCGTGTGGTGTCCCTCGAAATCCACCCCGAGCTGGCCGAAATGGCCCGCGAGAACCTGCGCGACGCGGGCGTGCAGAACGCCGACGTTCGCCAGGCTGATGGCGCCCGCGATGCCATCCCTGACGGCCCGTTTGACGTGATTGTGCTCAGCGGCTCCGTGGCCGAGGTGCCCAGCCACCTGCTGTCCCTGCTGCGCGATGGGGGCCGCCTGGGCGCCATCGTGGGTGGCGAGCCCGTGATGCGTTTCACCCTGACCCGCCGCACCGGCGACCGCTTTGAGACCACCTCGCCGTGGGACACCATCGCGCCGCGCCTGGTGAACTTCCCCGAGCCCTCTGGCTTCACGTTCTGACCCCCTGCCCTTCGGTTGCCTTCGGAGTTTTGCATGATCGATCACGTCCGCCCCGCCCAGCTGTCTGCCTGGTTTGCCGCTGCACCTGAAGGCAGCCAGCCCCTGGTGCTGGACGTGCGTGAGCCTTGGGAGCTGCAGACCGCCAGCGTGCGCGCCGACGGGTTTGAGCTGGTGGCCATCCCCATGGGCGAGTTGCCCGCGCGGCTGGCCGAGCTGGAGCCCGCCCGCCAGGCGCAACGCCCTATTGCCTGCCTGTGCCACCACGGCGCCCGCAGCCTGCGCGTGGCCTCGTTCTTGCAGCACCACGGGTTCGAGCATCTGGCCAACATCACCGGCGGTATTGACGCCTGGTCGCACGAAAGCGATCCGGCGGTGCCGCGCTACTGACGCCTTTTGTGGTTGATGGACCGTTGTTGATGGACCGCACTTGCCGCACCCATGCCCCAGTGCTGCCCGCCGCTGCCCACCCCGATTCGATTCGCAGACTCTTCCGAAGGACCCCCAATGACACCGTTTAGGCCCCTGTCCCTGTCCATCCTGTCCCTGGCGCTGGGCGCAGCGCTGTGTGCGCCAGCCCAGGCCCAAAGCCTGCTGCAGCTGGTGGAATCGGCCCGCACCTATGACACGGCCTGGCAGTCGGCGCGTGCGCAACTGGACGCCGCAGCCCGCAAGGCCGACCAGGCCCGCGCCGGCCTGCTGCCTTCCGCCGCACTCACCGGGGGCCTCACCCGCTCCAACGTGGAGCTGAGCAAACCCAAGATCGAGAACACCGGTACGGCACAGACCGTGGGTGTCAATGCCTCCCAGCCGCTGTACCGCCCTGCCAACCGCATCACGCTGGAGCAAGGCCAACGCGGCGTGGATGTGGCCCAGGCCCAGCTGGATGCCGCCACCCAAGACCTGCTGGTGCGGGTGAGCCAGGCCTACTTCGACGTGCTGGCTGCACAAGACACCCTCACCTTTGTGCAGGCCCAGAAGGCCGCCGTGTCCGAGCAACTGGCCGCCGCCAAGCGCAATTTCGAGGTCGGTACCACCACGGTGACCGATTCGCGTGAAGCCCAGGCCCGTTACGACCTGGTGATTGCCCAGGAGATCGCCGCCGAGAACGATCTGCGCGTCAAGCGCCTGGCGCTGGACCAGCTGGTCGGCATCGCCGGCACCAAGCCGCAGCCCCTGGCACTGCCGGTGCAACTGCCTGGCGTAGTGCCGGACAACCTTGCCACCTGGGTGGACACCGCCCGCGACCAGCAGCCCGGCGTGCGCCAGGCCGCCATTGCGCTGGACATTGCGCGGCTGGAGACCAAAAAAGCCGAAACCGGTCACCTGCCCACGGTGGACCTGCAGGCGGGCTACAACGTCACGCGCAACCTGCACGGCACCATCACCTCGCCCGGCGTCACGGCCCGCAGCAATGCCGCCAGCGTGGGCGTGGCACTGAACCTCCCCCTGTTTGCAGGCTTTGCCGTGCAAAACCGCGTGAAGGAAACCCTGGCCCTCGAAACCAAGGCCGAGGCCGACCTCGAAACCGCGCGCCGCAACGTGGCCCAGGCCACGCGCGCCGCGTTCTATGGCGTGCAGTCTGGCCAAGGCCAGGTGCAGGCCCTGGAAGCGGCCGAAGCCTCCAGCCAGAGCGCGCTGGACGCCAACAAGCTGGGCTACCAAGTGGGTGTGCGCATCAACATCGACGTGCTCAACGCCCAAAGCCAGCTCTACCAGACCAAGCGTGACCTGGCCCAGGCCCGCTACAACGTGCTGCTGGGCGGGCTCAAGCTGCGCCAGGCGGCGGGCACGCTGTCGCAGCAGGACATCGAAGCGGTCAACGCACTGCTGGCCAAGTAATGGGGCCTTGCACCCCGCGCCGGGGTGCATCCCGTGCATGAATTGCTGAAGCCTAGTGCAGGCCGCCCTCGGGCTGCACCAGCGCCACAATCGCACGCGCCGTGGCCTGCGCAGCCCCTCGGTGCGTGGCCGCGAACCGGGTGGCCCGCTCGCTGGCCTGTTCATGGGCGCGGGCGTCCCCCGCCAGCGCTGCAGCCTGTGCCATTCCTTGTGCCAGGTCGGGCACCCGCTGTGCTGCCCCCGCCGCGCACGCCAGTTCGGCCGCCTCGGCAAAGTTGAAGGTGTGCGGGCCAAGCACCACGGGGCAACCGCAGGCAGCGGCCTCGATCAGGTTCTGGCCGCCCAGTGGGGCGAAGCTCCCGCCCAGCAAAGCCACATCGGCCAGGCCGTAATACAGCGCCATTTCACCGATCGAGTCCCCCAGCCACACGTCAGCGGCCGCAGGTGCCGCAGCCCAGGTGCTGCGGCGCGACACCAACAGGCCGGCCCGCTGCAGCAGCTGGTGGACCTCGTCAAACCGCTGCGGGTGGCGCGGCACGATGAGCCATTGCACGGGGGGCAGATCAGCGTCAGATGCTTCACTATTGATAGCTGCCAAGGCATGATCCACTAGCGCTTGGGGCGATTTTTTCCGTATTTTCTGGATCTGCTCCAGCCACATGGCCTCCTCGCCCTCGCGGCTGCTGGCCAGCAAGACCACCGGGCGGCCGGTGCGCGTGCGCCACTCGCGGCCCCGCTCCAGCAGCTGTGCGTCGGGCACCACATCAAACTTGAGGTTGCCCAGCACACCACGCACCGGCGCGCCCATGGCCGCGAGCCGCGTGGCGTCTTCCTGCGTCTGGGCCCAGACTGCCGTCAGGCCGCCATACGCAGGCCGTGCCAGCGCTGACAGGCGCTGCGCCTTGCGCAGCGATATCTCGTTGAAGCGCGCATTGGCCAGCACCAGCGGAATGCGCCGGTGCCGGCAGCCCGCCACCAGGTTGGGCCACACCTCGGTTTCCATCAGGATGCCGATGGCCGGGCGGAACTTGCGCAAAAACCGACCCACGGCGCCCGGCGTGTCCCAGGGCTGCCACACCTGCACATCGCCCGGCAGCAGCAGCTTTTCGCCCTCGGCTCGCCCTGTGGCGGTGCCGTGGGTGAGCAACAGGCGCATGCCTGGCAGCTGTTCACGCAACTGGGCCAGCAAAATGGCGGCGGCCCGGGTTTCGCCCAGCGACACGGCATGCACCCACACAAACCGCCCCAGCGGGTCGGTGCTGCTGTGGGGCATCAGGCTGTCGATGGGGGCCGGGTAGCGGCCAAAGCGCTCGCCCACCGCGTAGGCGTAGCCCGGCTCGGCCACCGCACGGCGGCGCAGCTTGCGGCGCAGCAGCGGCTGCGCGCTCCAGGTCAGCAGCGAATACAGGGCCCGCGCGGCGTTCATGCGGGCACAGACAGGCTCAGCACACCACCCGCCCAGCCGCTGTCGCTGCGCTGTGCCCAGACGATGCAGGGCGCGTCACCCGGCGCAGCCACCACACAGCGGCCACCGGGCGCCCAGAAGGCGCTGCGCCCCGCACTCATGTAGCCACCGGACGTGCCGCTGTAGTTGGCGGCAAGCACCGCCATGTCGTGGTCACGCGCGTAGCCTTCCAGCATGGCCGATTCGGCCGCATAGGCCTTTTCGGAGATCAGCACGCCCGCCGCATACAGGGCTGCGCCCGCCCCGCGGGCCGCCTGGGCATGCTCGGGATGGGTGATGTCGGCGCACACGGCCAGTGCCGTGGGCTCGCCGGCCACCAGTTGCACCTGCGCGTCGTCCGTGCCCGCGCTGGCAAATTGCTCTTCGCTGTCGTGCAGATGGCGCTTGCGGTACAGCGCCACGCTGCCATCCGGCCCCAGCAGCCAGGCTCCAATGGCGGGCCGTGCGCCTGCCTCCACCGGCGCTGCCGGAGCACCCACCACCAGCGCCATGCCATGGCTCTGGGCCGCCTGGCGCAAGGCTGCCAGCACGGGGTGGTCGGCCGTCAGCACATGGTCGGCCATGAGCGAAGGCTCGTAGCCGATGAGCGACAGCTCCGGGAACTGCAGCAGTTGCACGCCCTGATGGGCAGCGGCCCGCACGCAGGCCAGGTGCGTTTGCAGGTTGCGCTGAAGATCACCGGGCGCCGACGGCGTCTGGGCGGCGGCGACACACAGGGGGGTGGAGAGCGAGAGCATCGGGCGTGCGGCAGGCAATGTCAGTGGCTGGCTGCGCCCACATGGGCGTCGGGCTTGACCCGGTGCAGCAGCGCCAGCATGGCAGCCTCGATGCGGGCCAGGGCTTCGGGGGTGTGGCCCTCAAAGCGCAGCACCAGCACGGGCGTGGTGTTGCTGGCGCGGATCAGGCCAAAGCCATCGGGCCAGTCCACGCGCAGGCCGTCGATGGTGCTGATGGCGGCGGGGGCGGCAAAGGTTTCGACGGCCAGGGCCTGCAGCTCGGCTGTCAGGCGGTGCGGTTCGCCCTCGGCGCAGGCCACATTCAGCTCGGGGGTCGAAAAGCTGGTGGGCAGCGCGTTCAGCACGGCGCTCGGGTCGCTGCTGCGGCTCAGGATCTCCAGCAGGCGGCAGCCGGCATAGGTACCGTCGTCAAAGCCGTACCAGCGCTCCTTGAAGAAGATGTGGCCGCTCATCTCGCCACCCAGGGGAGAGTTCGTCTCCTTCATGCGCGCCTTGATCAGCGAGTGGCCGGTCTTGAACATCACCGGCACGCCACCGGCCGCTGCAATGGCGGGCGCCAGGCGCTGGGTGCACTTCACGTCGAAGATGATCTCGCCGCCGGGCACGCGCGAAAGCACGTCTTGCGCAAACAGCATCATCTGGCGGTCGGGGAAGATGTTGGTGCCGTCCTTGGTCACAATGCCCAGGCGGTCGCCGTCGCCGTCAAAGGCCAGGCCCAGTTCGGCATCGCTGGCCTTCAGGGCGTCGATCAGGTCACGCAGGTTTTCAGGTTTGCTCGGGTCGGGGTGGTGGTTGGGGAAGTTGCCGTCCACCTCCGAGAACAGCTCGATCACCTCACAGCCCAGGGCGCGGAAGATGGCCGGGGCCGACGCGCCGGCAATGCCGTTGCCGCAGTCCACCACGATCTTGAGCGGCCGGGCCAGCTTCACGTCACCCACAATGCGTTCGCGGTATGCGGGCAGCACATCCACGTGGCGGACCGAGCCACCGGCCACCAGCTGCCAGCTTTCCTGCTCCATGGTGCGGCGCAGGCCCTGGATCTCATCGCCATAGATGGCGCGGCCGTTCAGCACCATCTTGAAGCCGTTGTAGTCCTTGGGGTTGTGGCTGCCGGTGACCTGGATACCACTGGTGCACAGCGTGCTGGCCGCAAAGTAGAGCAGCGGCGTGGTGACCAGGCCCACGTCGATCACCTCGATGCCCGCCTCCACCAGCCCCCGGATCAGCGCCGCCGACATCGCGGGGCCGGACAGGCGCCCATCGCGCCCCACCGCCACGGTGGTCTGCCCTTCCGCGCGTGCTGCGGTGCCAAAGGCCCGGCCCAGGCCCAAGGCCACGTCTTCGTTCAGGGTGGACGGCACGATGCCGCGGATGTCATAGGCTTTGAAGATGGCGGGGGTCTGTTGCACGCAGGGGGGCCTTTCGTGATGGGGTTGAAAAGTCCGCTGCATTGTAGGCGGCGGCCCTGGGGGTGATTGTCAGTCGATGCCTCAGACGTGCGCCCTGCCCTTGCCAAAGGCACAGGTCCGAAAACGGCCAGTGGTGCGAAGCCAGGCTCCTATGATCTGGCCCATGACCCCGACCGCCCCCCCCTCGTACACCGCCACGGATGTGGCATCCGACGAAGGCCGCTACCTGGCGCTGCAGGCGCGCGACGCGCGGTTTGACGGGCATTTTTTCACCGGAGTGACCTCCACCGGCATCTACTGCCGCCCCGTCTGCGCCGTGCGCACACCCCGGCGCGAGAACTGCCGGTTTTTTGCGCTGGCGGCGCAGGCCGAAAGCGCCGGATTTCGCCCCTGCCTGCGCTGCCGGCCGGAGCTGGCCCCCCAGGCGATGGTGTGGTCGGTGCAGGACGCCAGCGGCATTCTGGTGCAGCAAGCCGTGCGCCTGCTGGACGCGCCCGACCTCTGGCCCACACCGGCCGCACCCGGCGAGGGCAGCGCCACCGTGGCCCGCCTGGCCGAGCGGCTGGGCGTGAGCGACCGGCATCTGCGCCGCATTTTTGAGGCGGCCCTGGGCGTATCGCCGCTGCAATATCTGCAGACACGGCGGTTGCTCACGGCCAAGCAGCTGCTCACCGACACCGCCATGCCCGTGACGCAGGTCGCACTGGCCAGCGGGTTCGCCAGCGTGCGCCGCTTCAATGCCGCCTTTGTGGGGCATTACGGGCTCAACCCCACCCAGCTGCGGCGCAACGGTGGTGGCAGCGCCGCATCGGGTGCGGGGCGCACCAGCGCCGTGCGCCTGGCGTGGCGGCCACCACTGGACGTGGCGGCGTTGCTGGCCTTTTTTGAAAAGCGGCAGTTCCATGGCGTGGAGTGCGTGGTGCATGGTGCGGACGGCCCCGGCCTGCGCCGCACCGTGCGGCTGGCCAGGACCTGCACCGGCCTGCCGCAGGAGACCACCGGCTGGCTGAGTGCCCGTTTTGACCTGGCGCGCCACCAGGTGCTGCTGCAGACCAGCGACAGCCTGTACCCCGTGCTGCCGCTCGTCATCCGCCGTGTGCGTGCCATGCTCGACCTGGACGCCGACCCCGCAGCCATCAACGCCGTGCTGCACCCGCACTTTCCGGAGGGTGATGGCCTGCGTGTGCCCGGAGCGTTTGACGGCTTTGAGCTGGCCGTGCGCGCCGTGCTGGGCCAGCAGATCACCGTGGCGGCCGCGCGCACACTGGGCCAGCGGCTGGTGGAGCGGCTGGGTGAACCCATCGCCACGCCCTGGCCCGGGCTGCACCGGCTGTTTCCCACCGCAGCCACCCTCGCCTGCGCCGATGGCGACACGCTGGGCCAGCTGGGCATCGTGCGCCAGCGTCAAGCGGCCATCGTGGCACTGGCCCGCGCGGTGGACAGCGGCACCCTGCCCCTGCACGCGGGAGCCGACGTGCCGAGCACCACCGCCGCCCTGTGCGCCCTGCCCGGCATTGGTGACTGGACGGCGCAGTACATCGCCATGCGGGTGCTGCGCTGGCCCGACGCCTTCCCGGCGGGGGACGTAGCGCTGCACAAGGCGCTGGGGGTGCAGCAGCACAAGAACCCCGCACGCGCCGCGCAAGAGGCCTCGCAGGCCTGGCGCCCCTGGCGCAGCTACGCGGTGCTGCGCGCCTGGGCTGCCGGTGGCAGCAGTGCCGGAGCGGCTCAGCCTACAGATGCTCAGACACTATCAAAACAGTAGCACACCAGGCAATAAACACTAGCGCATGGTGCCAATTTCGACCAAAAACGGCCTCTCCCACTCTTTCAAGACCTCTCAGTATGCAGTTCCACTCTTTCACCGTGCAGGCACGGGCCGACACCCCGCTGGGGCCCGTGCGGCTGGCCGCTTCCCCCAACGGCTTGTCGGGCGTCTGGTTTGAAGGCCAGCGCCACGAGCCCACCGCCCACTTGCACGGTTCCGAGGCCTGGGCGTTGGCCCCTGGCGACCACCCTGTGTTGCAAGAAGCCGCCCACCAGCTGCAGCAATACCTGGGCGGGCAGCGCCAACATTTCGACCTGCCGCTGGACCTGTCGGGGGGCACGGCATTTCAGCAATCGGTGTGGCGCGCGCTGCTGCAGATTGGCCGGGGCCAGACCATCAGCTACGGCACGCTGGGCCGCCAGCTGGGCAACCCCAGCGCCGTGCGGGCCGTGGGTGCCGCCGTGGGTCGCAACCCGCTGAGCGTGGTGGTGCCCTGCCACCGTGTGCTGGGTGCCGACGGCAGTCTGACGGGCTATGCAGGCGGCCTCGATCGCAAGAGGGCTTTGCTGACGCTGGAGAATGCACCCCTTTTGGCCGCCGCAGCCCATCCCATGAAAGCCACCGCATGAACAGCCCCGCCACCCGGCCCGTCTCCACCTGGATCGGCGAATTCATCCTGCTGGCCGCACTCTGGGGCGCGTCGTTCCTGTTCATGCGCCTGGGTGCGTCCGACTTTGGTCCCCTGCCCACCGCCGGCCTGCGGGTGGCGTTGGCCACGGTGTTCCTGTGGCCCATCATGCTGCGCCAGGGCCACTGGCCTGCGCTGCGCCAGCATTGGCGGCCCATCCTGTTTGCGGGGGTCATCAATTCGGCGATTCCGTTCTCGCTGTTTTCCTGGGCGGTGCTGCACATCGCCACGGGTCTGACCTCGATCCTCAACGCCACGGTGCCGCTGTTTGGTGCGCTCATCGCCTGGGTGTGGCTGGGCGACCGCATCAACCGCCTGCGCTGGGTGGGGCTGGCACTGGGTTTTGTGGGCGTGGCCCTGCTGGCCTGGCGCGCACCTGCCGGCACCGGGTTCAAGACCGACCACGCCCACTGGGCGATTGCGGCCTGCCTGCTCGCGTCGGCGTTCTATGGCGTGTCGGCCAGTTTTGCGCGGCGCCACCTCACGGGGCTGCCGCCGCTGGCCACGGCCGCCGGCAGCCAGCTGGGCGCCGCGCTGGGCCTGGCCTTGCCCACGCTGTGGCTGTGGCCGGCGCAGATGCCCGGTGTACGCGCCTGGGCGGCCATCCTGGCCATTGCCGTGCTGTGCACCGGCATTGCCTACATCCTGTACTTTCGCCTGATCGAGCACGCGGGCCCAAGCCGCGCGCTGGCCGTGACCTTCATCACCCCGGTGTTCGCTGTGCTGTATGGCACGCTGTTCCTGGGCGAGACCATCACGCCGTGGATGGTGGGCTGCGCGCTGGTGATCGTGTGCGGCACTTTGTTGTCAACCGGACTTATCAGGACGCTGCGGCCCGCCCGGCCCACCTCAGAACAGGCCTAAACTTGGCGGATGGTTTTTTTATCGGGTGCATGCCTTCTGAGCAAGGCCACATGCGGCACAGGTCGCGACATGCACCCGCTCCTTCTTTTGGCTTGTCCGCCACGTTCCAGACCCGCAGCCGACCGCTTCAGCGACCAGACCACCCAGGGAAAACACCATGGGTAACAACACGCTGCTGGCGGGCACTGCCCTCATGCTGCTGCTGCTGGTGCCGGTCTGGCTGTCGCCGCAGGAGTCTCTGCACCCGTCCCGGCGCACCCTGATCCTGCTGGGCGTGGCGGGCGGGCTGGTCTCCATCGCAGCTTTCGAGGCGCTGCGATGGAATGCGCCGGAACTCCACATCGTGGCCTACCCCACCGCCACGGCGTTCGTGGCGCTGTTTTTTGGCGTGCCGGCGGCGGCCATCACCGCCGTGCTGGCCTTGCAGGCCGCGCTCTGGACAGACACCTCGGCCGTCTGGCCCGCCACCACCGTTCTGGGCGGCGCGCTGGCTACCGGCTGGGCGTGGCGCAGCCTGGGCCAGCGCTGGGCCTGGCCCGACTGGGCGCCACTGGCCGGACTGACCCTCACACTGCCGCTCGTGGTTTCGCTGGTCACAACGGCCACCAGCACGGCCCCTGAAGGCACCAGCAACATGCACTGGCACCATGGCGCTGGCGTGCTGATGCTCGGGATTGGCTGGCTGGTGATTGCCAGCCGGGCCCGCGCCGAGCTGGCGCGCAACGAGATCCAGCAGACACTGGGCCAGCAGGAGCACCAGCTGCGCCTGGCGCTGGACGCCCTGGGCGGCGGCCGCTGGGAATGGGACGTGGTCGAACGCCGGTTTTTCTGTGATGGCCGGTTTTACGAGGCCTATGGCATTACCAGTGCCGACTTGCAGTCGCCCGACCTCTGGCAGCGCTGGTACGCCCGGCGTCACCCGCTGGACGCTGAACGCAATGCCGCCAAGCTGGCCCGTGCCATGGACGGGCTGGAGGAAAGCTACGAGGCCGAGTTCCGCGTGATGGACACCCAGGGGCGGTGGCGCTGGCTGATGTCCCGCGGCACCGTCGCCCGGCGCGATGCGCAGGGGCGCCCGGCCAGCCTGATCGGCATGGACGTGGACATCACCGCCCACCGCGAGACCGAGGAGGCCCTGCTGTCCGCTGAGGCCAAATACACCACCTTCTACCAGACGCTGCCCGACCCGGCAGGCATCACCCGCATAGCCGACGGGCGCTACATCGATGTGAACCCGGCGTTCTGCGAGCTGCTGGGCTTCACGCGCGAGGAGGTCCTGGGCCGCACCTCGTCGGAGCTGCACATCTGGGCCAACGAGCACGAGCGCAAGCGGCTGCTGGACACCTACCAGCGAGAAGGCAAGGTGGACCGGTTGCCCCTGGTTGCGCAAAGCAAGGGGGTGCAGGTTCCGGGCCTGATGTCGGCACGCTCTGTGCTTGTGAATGGCGAAAACTGCTTTGTTTTCGTTTTCCACGACATGACCGAAGCCCAACGCACCAGCGACGAACTTCGGGCGCTCTACAACCAGCTGCAGCAAGCCGGCCGACTGGCCCGGCTGGGCGCATGGGAGGACGAGCGTGGCCGCGGCCTGGTGTATTGGTCGGACGTGTGTTTTGACATCCACGGCCTGTCACCCAACCAGCCGCCCCCCAGCGACTACATCGACCGCCATGTGGCCCCGCAGTACCGCGAGCCGCTGCGCGAAAAATTCTGCCAGAGCATCCGTTCACGCGCTGAGTGGAGCATGGAGATGGAGGTCTATCACGCCGACGGCCATCTTTTTTGGGTGCGCGCCCGGGGCGAGCCGGTGATCGAGAACGGCCGCGTGGTCAGGGTGCGCGGCGTGATGCAGGACATCGACGAAGCCAAGCGTGCCGAGCAGCGCCTGCGCCAGTCCGAGGAGCGCTTCTCGCGCATCTTCCATCTCATGCCCTACCCCATGGGCCTGTCGCACCGCAGCGATGGCCGCTATGTGGACCTCAACCCCGCCTGGGTCGACATGCTGGGCATTCCCCGCGAGGAAGCCATTGGCCGCACCGCAGTGGAGCTGGGCATCTTCACCGCCGAAGACCGCCAGCGCCTGATGGAGCAGGTCAGCCAGACCGGCCACCTCAGCGACTACGAAGTGACGCTGAACGTGCGCAATGGTCCCCGGCGCACCGTGCTGCAGTCCATGCGCGCCACCGAGTTTGATGGCGAGCCCTGCTGGCTGTTCTCGGTGCACGACATCACCGACCGCAAGCGCAACGAGGTGCAGGTGCGTGAACGCGAGGCCCTGCTGTCGCTCACCATCTCCGCCGCATCGCTGGGACTGTGGGACTGGGACCTGCAGACCGGCCTGGTCACGGGCGACCGCCGCTGGCGTGCCATGCGCGGGCTGCCGGTGACCGGCGACACCTCGGCGGCCGTGCAATGGACCACGGCCATTGCGCCAGACGACATCGACCGCATCACCACCGAGCTGTCGCGCCACACCGCCCACCTCGGCACCCCGTTTGACGCCACCTGGCGGCTGAACCAGCCCAACGAGCCGGTGCGCTGGGTGCGCAACCTGGGCAAGATCGTGGGCTTTGACGAGCAAGGCCGCCCGGCCCGCATGCTCGGTGTGGCCATCGACGTGACCCCCCAGCGCGAGCAGGAGGTCATGCTGCAGCGCCTGGCGTTGTACGACGCCCTCACCGGACTGCCCAACCGGGTGTTGTTGGCGCGCAAGCTGCAGGAATGCATGGCCCAGGCCCGTGACACCGGCAAGCAGCTGGGTGTGGCCTACCTCGACCTGGACGGCTTCAAGCCCGTCAACGACCGCCTGGGCCACGGGGCGGGCGACCGCTTGCTGGTGGTGGTGGCCGGGCGGCTCACGCGCGCACTGCAGCCGCTGGACACGGTGGCCCGGCTGGGAGGCGACGAGTTCGTGATCCTCATGCCTGGCCTCGGCTCGGTGAGCGACTGCGAACGCATGCTGGAACGCGTGATGGAAAGCGTTTCGGCCCCCTACACGCTGGACACCGAGCGCGTGGTCGTCACGGCCAGCATCGGCTACACCATCTTCCCGCAGGACGACGCCGACGCCGACACCCTGCTGCGCCATGCAGACCAGGCCATGTATGCCGCCAAGCAGGCGGGGCGCAACCGCTTCCACCAGTTTGACGCCGCCCAGGAGCGCGCCCTGCAGCTGCTGCGCGCGCAGGGGCACTACCTGCGCGAGGCACTGGCGCAAGCCCAGTTCATGCTGTACCTGCAGCCCAAGGTGGACATGCGCAGTGGCACGGTGGTGGGCGCCGAAGTGCTCTCACGCTGGCAGCACCCCGAGCGCGGCCTGGTGCCTCCCGGCGAATTTTTGCCACTGCTGGAGGGCACCGATCTGGAGATCGGCTTTGGCGAATGGGTGGCAGAGGCCGCGCTCACGGTGCTGGAGCAGCTGCAGGACCGGGGCATGCCCATGCCGCTGAGCATCAACATTGCTGCCCAGCACCTGCAGCAACCAGACTTTGCCGATTGGGTGGCCGGCTGTCTGGCGCGCCACCCCCGGGTGCCCGCGCACCTGGTCGAGATCGAGATCACCGAAAGCGCCGCCCTGTACGACCTGAGCGCCGTCGCCGACACCCTGAACGCCCTGCGCGCCATGGGCGTGACGGTGGCGCTGGACGACTTTGGCACCGGCTATTCGTCGCTGACCTACCTGCGCCGCCTGCCCATGGACACGCTCAAGATCGATCAGAGCTTTGTGCACGGCATGATGGGCGATCCGGGGGATCTGGCCATCGTGCAGGGTGTGATCGGCCTGGCACGCTCGTTCGGTTACCGGGTGATCGCCGAAGGAGTGGAAACCGTCGAACAGGGGCAGATGCTGCTGCAGCTGGGCTGCCTGCAGGCGCAGGGCTACTGCATTGCCCGGCCCATGCCGCTGGAGGATTTTATCGGCTGGACGCCCACCTGGCAGCCGCCTGCGGGGTGGCAGCGGAACCGGCCGGTTTTGTAGCATTAAAACCTTGCCAGGCGCTAGTATCGTATGCACCAGAAGCTATCATTTTGGTAGCAACCAAGCATATTCTTCGCCCCCTGGAGGCTGGCCTTGAACATCCGTGAACTCAGCGCCGAAGACCTGGCCCCCCTGCTCAGTCTGTACACCCACCTGCACGCGCAAGACGACCCGCTGCCCCCACTCCCCGAGGTGCGGACCGTGTGGGCCGAGGCGCTCGCCAACCCACGCATTCGGTACTTTGGTGGGTGGGATGAGGGTGCGCTGGTCTCGTCCTGCACGCTGACCGTCATCCCCAATCTCACGCGTGCATGCCGTCCCTACGGCGTCATCGAGAACGTCGTGACGCACTCGTCCCATCGCGACCAGGGCTGGGGGCATGCGCTGCTGCAGCACGCCCTGGCCCATGCCTGGCGGGAGCACTGCTACAAGGTCATGCTGATGACGGGCCGCAAGGACGAAAACACCCTGCGCTTTTACGAGCAGGCGGGGTTTGACCGGCAGGGTAAACAGGCATTTGTTGCCAGGCCACTGCAGTGACCCGCCGGCCCGGGCGGGCCTGAACTCAGCCCACCAGGTCCTTCACCTGCTGCAGCGCGGCCGGGTCTTCCATCGTCGTCAGGTCGCCCGGGTCGCGCCGCTCGGCCACGGCCTGCAGCGCGCGGCGCAGCAGCTTGCCGCTGCGGGTCTTGGGCAGCACGGTCACAAAGTACACGCGCGACGGCCGCGCCACGGCGCCCAGCTGGTGGTCCACCTGCTTCATCACCTCGCCTTCGAGCTTCAGGCGTGCAGCGTCATCGGTAAGCCCTGACGCATCGCGCGCCACGGCAAACGCCATCGCCACCTGGCCTTTCAGGCTGTCGGCCACGCCCACCACGGCCACTTCGGCAATGTTGGGGTGGGAGGCAATGCTCTCCTCGATCTCGCGCGTGCCCAGGCGGTGGCCGGCCACGTTGATCACATCGTCCGTGCGGCCCAGGATGAAGTGGTAGCCGTCGGCATCGCGGATGCCCCAGTCAAACGTGCTGTAGATGAGGCGGCCGGGGATGCTCTTCCAATAGGTGTTCACAAAGCGGGCGTCATCGCGCCACACCGTCTGCATGCAGCCGGGGGGCAGCGGGCCTTCGATGGCGACCACACCCTTCTGGTTGGCACCGGTCAGTTCTTCGCCCGTGGCCTCGTCGATCAGCTTCACGCCATAGCCATACATGGCTTTGCCGGGGCTGCCGAAGCGTGTGGTCTGCTGCTGCACGCCGTTGGCAAGGGTCAGGATGGGCCAGCCGGTTTCGGTCTGCCAGTAGTTGTCGATGATGGGCACGGCCAGCGCGTCGCTGATCCACTGGGCCGTGGGCTCGTCCAGCGGCTCGCCCGCCAACCACAGGGCCTTGAGGCTTTTCACGTTGTACTTGGCCAGATAGGCCGGGTCCTGCTTCTTCAGCACCCGCACCGCCGTGGGGGCCGAGAACATGTGCGTGACCTGGTACTTCTCGACGATGCTCCACCACACGCCCGCATCGGGCCGCGTGGGCAGGCCTTCGTACATGATGGTGGTCATGCCCGCGATCAGCGGGCCGTAGACGATGTAGCTGTGGCCCACCACCCAGCCGATGTCGCTGGTCGCAAAGTACACATCGCCCGCCTTGGCGTCAAAGATGTGCTTCATGCTTGCCGCCAGCGCTACCGTGTAGCCGCCGGTATCGCGCTGCACCCCCTTGGGCTTGCCGGTGGTGCCGCTGGTGTACAGCGTGTAGCTGGGGTGGGTGGATTCGACCCATTCGCAGGGCACCACGGTGTTCAGGTGCTGCTCTCGCAGCGGCGCCCATTCGTGGTCGCGGCCTGCCTGCAAGTGCATGGGGGCCAGGCCCCGGTTCACCATCAGCACGGCGCTGGGCTTGTGTTTGGACAACGCAATGGCTTCGTCCAGCAGCGGCTTGTACGGCACCACCTTGCCACCGCGCGACCCGGCATCGGCGCTGACCACGGCCACTGGCTCGGCATCTTCGATGCGCGAGGCCAGCGAGCCCGAGGCAAAGCCGCCAAACACCACCGAATGCAGAGCGCCAATGCGCACGCAGGCCAGCATGGCAAACGCGGCCTCGGCAATCATGGGCATGTAGATGAGCACGCGGTCGCCCTTCTTCACGCCCAGGCCTTGCAGCACCGCCGCCATGCGCTGCACCTCGGCATGCAATTCGGCAAAGCTGTAGCTGCGTTCGGTGTCGGTTTCTGTCGATATCGCCACCAGTGCCGCCTGGCTGGCGCGCGTGGCCAAGTGGCGGTCTACCGCGTTGTGGCACAGGTTGGTGGTGCCGCCCACAAACCATTTCGCAAACGGCGGGTTGCTGTAGTCGCACACCTGCTGCGGGGGCGTCTTCCAGTCGATCAACTTCGCCTGCTCGCTCCAGAAGGTGTCTCGGTGGTCGATGGACTGGCGGTAGAAGTCGGCGTAGGTGCTGTGTGCGGTCATTGTGGGTGTCTCCTCGGCATCTCTCTCGCCCTGCCAGGACAGCAGGTTTTGAATTCATAATTATTCATGACGGGCTTGCGGCAAACTGACGCAGCCAACCCTCTGCCTCGTCATCCATGGCTCCAGATGCAGCAGGCATATTGATATGTCGGCAAACGTCATACCGGCCTGTCACACTCCCGGACCATGCACCCAGCACCGTCCCCTGCCCCCACGTCCGTCCTGTTCCGCGACGCTTTTCTGTTCTGGCTGAAGCTCGGGTTCATCAGCTTCGGCGGGCCTGCAGGCCAGATCGCCATCATGCACGCCGAGCTGGTGGAACGCCGCCGCTGGATCAGCGAAAACCGCTTCTTGCACGCCCTCAACTACTGCATGCTGCTGCCTGGCCCCGAGGCGCAGCAGCTGGCCACCTACATCGGCTGGCTCATGCACCGCACCTGGGGCGGCATCGTGGCGGGGGCGCTGTTTGTGCTGCCCTCGCTGTTCATCCTGATCGGGCTGTCGTGGGTGTATCTGCGTTTTGGCGATGTGCCCGTGGTGGCGGGCATCTTCTACGGCATCAAGCCCGCCGTAACGGCACTGGTGCTGCATGCCGCGCACCGCATCGGCACCCGCGCGCTCAAGAACGGCTGGATGTGGGGCATCGCTGCCGCATCGTTTGTGGCGATCTTCGCGTTCCACACGCCCTTCCCCGCCATCGTGCTGGCGGCCGCGCTGATCGGCTACTTTGGCGCGCAACGCTGGCCCGCCGTGTTTGCACTGGGGGGCGGCCATGCCAATGCCCACAAGGGCTATGGCCCCGCGCTGATCGACGACGACACGCCAACGCCTGCCCATGCGCGCTTTTCTCGCGTCCACCTGGTCAAGGTGCTGGCGGCGGGGCTGGCGCTGTGGCTCGCCGCCATGGGCCTGCTGGTGGCTACCCAGGGCTGGCAAGGCACGCTCACGCAGATGGGATGGTTCTTCACCAAGGCAGCCATGCTCACCTTTGGGGGCGCCTATGCCGTGCTGCCTTATGTGTACCAGGGCGCGGTGGAGCACTACCAGTGGCTCAGCGGCCCGCAGATGATTGACGGCCTAGCACTGGGCGAGACCACCCCTGGCCCGTTGATCATGGTGGTGGCGTTTGTGGGTTTTGTGGGCGGCTGGCTGCAGCAGGTGTGGGGGCCGGACGCCCTCTTTGCAGGCGCCGTGGCTGCGGCCACGGTCGTGACCTTTGTGACCTTTTTGCCCTCATTCATCTTCATCCTGGCAGGCGGCCCGCTGGTGGAGGCCACGCACGGCAAGCTGGGATTTACGGCGCCGCTGTCGGCCATCACGGCTGCTGTGGTGGGCGTGATCCTGAACCTGGCGCTGTTTTTTGCCTACCACCTGCTGTGGCCACAAGGATTTGGCGGCCACTTCGATGCCGTGTCGGCGGTGATCGCCGTGGGTGCGCTGGTGGCACTGTTCCGCTTCAAGCTGGGCGTCATGCCGCTGCTGGGCGGCTGTGCCCTGGTGGGCCTGGCAGTCAAGCTGGCAAAGCCCTACTTCGCCTGACCGGAACCTGCATCAATCACTATTATTTTGATAGCTGCCAGAGCATGAAAATCGTGAACTAGCAGCCAATTTGGCTTGAAAAGCGCTATTTGATCAGCCCGAGCACGTCCTTGAACGCCGGGTGCTCACAGCTGCCCAGCCATTCAAACGCCACCATCTCGGTGGTCACCAGCTCGGCGCCTGCGCCGGCCAGGCGGTCAAAGGCGGCGTCGCGGTTGCGTTCGGTGCGCGAGCCGCAGGCGTCGGTCACCACCCACACTTCAAACTCGTCGTCGATCAGGTCCAGCGCGGTCTGCAGCAGGCAGACATGGGCTTCGCACCCGGCAATCACGATGGTGCCGCGCTCTGCCGCCAGCGGTGCGGGCTTTTGCAGGTGCTTGGGCAGGCTGCGCGCGTTGCCGCCCTGGGGCTTGGCGGGAGGGCGCAGCCATTCCCCCAGGCCTTCTTCGGCGGCGCTGAAGTGCATCTTGGCCAGGGTCTTCTGGCACAGGGCGCGCAGCGCGGCGTCGTTGGCGCCCAGTCGCGAGGGGTTTTGCTCGGTGCCCCACACGGGCACATCCAGCATGCGGGCGATCTCGGCCAGGCGGCGGGCGTTGGCCAGCACGGCGGGGCCTTCGTGGATGGCGGGCATCAGGCGCTCCTGGTAATCGACCAGGACGAGTTGGGATTCGGTGGCGTCAAGCAGCATGGTGGGACCGTTTCTGTGTTCGTTGAATCGCTGTGCGGGCGCAGCGTGGAAGGCAATGGCGCATTGTCGCAGCCCGAGCCGGGGTTTTCAGGTGCGAAGGACGGACTGCAGCGCGGTGGCCAGCGGCCCGGCCATGGGCACGGCGTTGCTCGGGTGCGGGATGCAGTCCGTGCTCCACACCTCCCCCACCCCGGCTTCGTGCAGCACCTGCAGCGCATCGCCCGCAAACAGCGCATGCGTCACCGCCACATCCACCGAGGCGGCACCCGCCTGCAGCAGCAGCCGCGCGGCCAGCGCCAGCGTGCGGCCGGTGCTGGCCATGTCGTCCAGCAGCACCACCGCCCTCCCCTGGGCGTTGAGCGCGGGCAGTTCGATGGCCACGTGGCGGTCGCCATGGCGCACCTTGGTGCACACGGCATGGTCAAAGCCGTGGCGCGCGGCGGCCTGGGCGATCCACTGGGCGGATTCGCCATCGGGCCCCACCAACAAAGCATTCGGGCGGCGCTGGGCAATCAGGTCGGCCAGCGGCTCGGCACCGCTGAGCACCACGGCCTGCGGCACGGGGATGGCCTGCTCCAGCCGCTCGATGCGGTGCAGGTGCGGGTCCACCGTGATCACGGCATCGAACAACCCTGCCAGGAACCCGCCCACCACCTGCTGGCTCACGGCCTCACCGGGGTGGAAGGCGATGTCTTGCCGCATATAGGCCAGGTACGGCGCCACCAGCGTGAGGTACTGCACGCCGAGGTGGCGGGCCGTGCGTGCGGCCAGCAGCAGCTCCACCAGCTTTTCATTGGGCTGGTGCAGGCTGCGCAGCAGCAGGGCGTGCCGTGGGAGGCGGCCAGTGGTCTCGTTCACCGGCAGGCGCAGCTTGAGTTCGCCATCGGGAAAACGGTGGCGTTCGATGGCCTGGGCAGGCAAACCGGCGGCCTGCGCCAGGCGCAGCGCAGGCGCGGCTTCGTCATCGAAATACAGCACACAGGGGGCTTCGGGCGGTGTCATGGTCAGAACTCCACAAACACGCGCGGCACCTCGTCGGCCGTGCCCAGCCGGTAGCCGCTGTCGCGTTCGCACGCGTGGCGCGCAAACTCGAGGTCCGCCGGGTAGCTGGCGTGCACGCGGTACAGCAGGTCGCCCGCCGCCACGGTGTCGCCCAGCTTGTGCATCAGGTCCACCCCGGCGCCCGGCACCTTGGGCGCCCCGGCCAGCCGGGCCACGCGGGCGATCTGATAGTTGTCGACGCCCGCCACCACGCCGCTGGCGGGCGCCACCACGTCCAGCGTCAGCACACCCAGTGCCGGGTGGTTGTGGTCAAACCCCGTGCTGCCCTGGGCGGCAATGATGGCGTTCATGCGCGCCAGCGCCCGGCCGGAGTCAAGGATGTCGCGCGCAATCGCGTAGCCGTCGCCGCCGCGCACATCAGGGTCGCACTCGATCAGGCGTCCGGCCAGGCGCAGCGCCTTCTGCCGCAGGTCGTCAGGCGCGCGCGGGTCGTTCTGCAGCACGCGCATCACGTCGCGCGCCTCCAGCACCGGGCCCACGCCGTTGCCCACGGGCTGGCGGCCGTCGGTGATGACCACGTCCAGCGACAGGCCCATGCGCCGCGCCACATATTCAAACAGGCGGCGCAGGCGCTGTGCGTCGGGCATGGAGCGCACCTTGGCCGTGGGGCCGATGGGAATGTCAAGCACCAGGTGCGTGGCACCGGCAGCCACTTTTTTGGACAGGATGGACGCCACCATCTGCCCGGCAGAGTCGATGGACAGCGGCCGCTCCACCGAGATCAGCACATCGTCGGCGGGCGACAGGTTGGCCGTGCCGCCCCAGGCCAGGCAGCCTCGGTAGTCGCGCACGATATCGGCCAGCTGCTCCAGTGGCAGCTCTACCTTGGCCAGCACCTCCATGGTGTCGGCCGTGCCTGCGGGGGATGTGATGGCGCGGGACGAGGTCTTGGGGCACAACATGCCGTGCGCCGCCACGATGGGCACGACCAGCATGGTGGTGCGGTTGCCGGGGATGCCGCCAATGCAATGCTTGTCCACCACCAGCGGTTCGTGCCAGTCCAGCCGCCGGCCGCTGGCCACCATGGCATCGGTCAGGAAGAAGACCTCCTCCCGGTCCAGCTCGTTGCGGTGGCAAGCCACCACAAAGGCGGTGAGTTCGATCTTGGAATACCGGTGGTCGGCAATGTCGCGCACGATGGCGCCGAAGTCCTCCCGCGTGAGGCGCTCGCTGGCAATCTTGCGGAACAGCGCGCCCATGGACTCGGGTGGCTCTGCCTGGGCCACCGACACGGTATGGCCGTTGTCCACGCCGAGCTGGGCAAACGCGTCTTCCGACAGGCCCAGCTCGTGGCAGCCCACGATGGCAGGGTCGTCCACCACGTTCACCGTGGCCAGGATGCGGCGGCCGTTGGCGCGCACCTCGATCTTGGACAGCGCCTGGAAGCCCTCGGCCCGGTACACGGCGCAGTCGCGGTGCAGGTAGGCGACGTTTTCTCGCCAGGTGTCGATCGCCACACGGCGCAGGGCCAGCTGGGACCGGGCCGGCGTGCTCGCCAGATCGTCGGGCGCGGTGCCCGGATTGACCGAGGCCGCAGGAGGAGCGGAGGGCGTGGCAGGGGAAGAGGTGGTGGGCTCAGCATGCATCGCGCCAGCCTATACCGAAAATACGCGCCCAGCCTGCGGGATCACCCCGGGTCCGCCGGTTCGGTCACCCATCTCCGGGCTTGCTTGACCTGCATCAAGCAAAACCGGTCATGGGGCCGCAGCGGGCTGCAAGCGCAGCAACCGTCCCTGCGGGCTGTCGGTCAGCAGGTACAACAAGCCGTCTGGCCCCTGGCGTACGTCGCGGATGCGCTCGCCATTGCCTTGCAACAGCCGCTCCTCCTTTTGCACCTTGCCGCCAGACACTTCCAGCCGGTGCAGGGTGCCGAACTTGAGCGACCCGACGAACAAACTGCCCTGCCACGCCGCGCCGTAGCGCGTGCTGGTCAGAAACGCCATGCCCGAGGGGGCGATGGACGGTGTCCAGTGGTGCAGTGGCTGTTCCATGCCGGAGCGGGCCGTGCCCTCGCCCATCTTTCCGCCGCCGTAGTTCTCGCCGTAGGTGATGACGGGCCAGCCGTAGTTGCGCCCGGGCTGGGGCAGATTGATTTCGTCACCGCCCTGCGGGCCATGTTCGTGCATCCACAGCTTGCCGTCGGGGCCCATCGTGGCGCCCTGGGGGTTGCGGTGGCCGTAGCTCCAGATCTCGGGCAAGGCGCCGGGCTGCTTCACGTAAGGGTTGTCGGGCGGCGCTGCTCCGTCGGGCGTGATGCGGATGACCTTGCCGTGGTGGTTGTCGAGCTTTTGGGCGTCGTCCTTGCGGTGGTAGCGCTCGCCCAGCGCCACAAACAGGTTGCCGTCGCTGGCCTGGGCAATGCGGCAGCCAAAGTGCAGCGCGCTCTCCACCTTGGGCCGCTGGCTGAAGATGACGCGCACCTCCTGAAGGCTGCTGGCGTCGGCCGACAAGGTGGCGCGCGCCACCGCCGTGCTGTTGCCTGCCGCGCCACCCGCTGCGGGCTCGGCAAAACAGAAGTAGATGCGGCGGTTGCGGGCAAAGTCGTTGTCGGTCACCACGTCCAGCAGGCCGCCCTGCCCGCCTGCCGCCACTTGCGGCACTCCCGCCAGCGCAGGCCCCACCTGTCCCGTCGCGCTGACCACGCGGAGGCGCCCCGGCCGCTCGGTCACCAAGAACTGCCCGCCCGGCAAAAAGGCCACCGCCCAGGGGTGGACCAGGCCGGTGGCCACCGTCACCAGCGACACCGCCGGCGGGGGCACGGGTACGCCTTGGGCCTGGCTGCCTGCTTGCGCACTGGCTGCTATCAAAAATATAGCTACCCGTGCTTTGTTCACTAGCACTACCTGCCGATTTAGAGTCCAACCCATGCTCTCAAGCTCCTTTTGGCCCGTAGCCTTGCCACCGACCGCACCCGGGGCGGAGGCAAGCCAGTCTGGCGCGCATCTTGCAAGCGGCTTTTGCCTGTGAAAACACTGCGCCCATCGATTTATCTGAATCAAATCAACAGCTTGCAAAAATGCTTATTTTTGATAAATAACCATACCGTGTTACCCTTCGCCCCCATGTCCAGATGGTTTTGCATCCTCATCCTTGCCTGCGCCACCGCTGCGCATGCGGCGCCCCAGGGCACCAATTCTGACGATATGGACCGCTTGCTCGCGGACAAAGGGCTGTTTACCCGACTCGAAGACGTGAGCCACAAGGTGGCTGACAAGGCCCAGACCGTAGCAGGCCGCGCGGGTGACCTGGTGGTCAACGCCATGGGTTTTTTGGGCGTGCCCTACAAGCGTGGCGGCAACAGTGCCGAGACCGGCTTTGACTGCAGCGGCTTTGTGCGCGCTATCTATGAGCAGACGGTGGGGCTTTTGCTGCCCCGCCGTGCTGATCAGCAGGCAGCCGCCACCCAGGTCATCGACAAGAAAGAGCTGCAACCCGGCGACCTGGTGTTCTTCAACACCATGCGCCGCAACTTCAGCCATGTGGGCATTTATGTGGGGGACGGCAAGTTCATCCACTCGCCCCGCAGCGGCTCGGAGATCCGGGTGGAAGACATGGGCGTCGCCTACTGGGCACGCCGCTTCAACGGCGCGCGCCGTGTGACGCCGGGCGAAGGTGTCGAGAGCGCCCAAGCACCCCAGGCGCAGAAATAAATCGTAAAACGCTCCCGGCTTCCTTCATTTGCGGGCCGCGGTGATCAGGGCTTGACCACGTACACCGTCTCGGTGCTGCGGATCGGGCCGCCGGTCACATTGACCGGCCCGGCAGACGGATCGCCCCGCAGCAGCGCCTTGGCTGCTGCCATGTCAGCCTGATAACGCGCCCGGGCCTCGGACTCACACCGCTTGCGCTCCGCCGTCGGCATGGCCCGGCACTCTTCCAGGCTCACCTTGAGCCCGCCCCCCGCTTCACGAATGGCCGACTGGTAGCGCTGCTGCGGCGTGGTGTCAGGCACGGCACCGCGCGCCAGGGATGCCTCGTCGCTTTGCGCCTGGGCGGCAGTGGGAAACGACAGCGCACCGCCCAAGGCCATGGCGGCCACCAATACGGCGGCCGGGCGAGCCACCAACCGGCTCCATGACGAGCGCTGGGCCCCAGCCGGTGCAACGGAGTATGAAATGAATGGGGTGGATGACATAGTGAACATGGTGGGTACACCTTTCTGTCTTGAGAGAAGTCTGCGGCAGTTGTGGGTACGACAAGCACCCCACCACCCTTTGCGAACCTCACTGTAGCCCCGGGCACAACCTGCGCGGCGCCAGCACCGGCCGCGCTACCATGTCGGACACCACCCACAGGGCGTTGCCATGCACCACACCCCCGCGCTGCCCCCCGATGCTGCGACTGCACACGACAAGGGCTATCTCCGGCGCCTGCTGTCAGAGCGCAACCAGACCCCAACCGCCGGCACCGGGGCGATTGACGCCGCCATTGAACAGGCGTTTGTGCGCAGTGTCGCCATCCTGGTGCTGGACATGTGCGGCTTCTCCCGCATCACCCAGCGCCACGGCATCATTCACTTCCTGGCGATGATCCACCAGATGGAGCAGGCAGCGCGCCCTGCGATCGAAGGTAACGGCGGTGAGGTCATCAAGCAGGAGGCCGATAACCTGTTTGCGGTGTTCGCCACGCCCGAGCAAGCCCTGGAGGCCGCGCTGGACACCCTGCGCGCCCTGGGCGCCATGAATACCGTGTTACCGCCCGAGCGGACGCTGAACGTGAGCGCAGGCATTGGCTTTGGGCCCACCCTGGTGATTGCACGCGAGGACCTGTTTGGCCCCGAGATGAACTGCGCCTGCAAATTGGGCGAAGACATTGCCACGGCCAACGAGATCCTGCTCACCGAGGCGGCTTGGGCCAGCCTGCCGAACGGGCGCTACGTGTGCTCGCGCACCGACCACCAGATATCGGGCATGGACTTACATGCGCACCGCTTTGAGCGCTGCCTTTTTGAACGCCCCCTGCATCCGTGGGACTCCACGTCCCACCGCGTCGCTTTGCCTGGGGACGCTGACAGGGGGCATTGTCCGACAGCGCTTTGACTGCCCCATCTGTAAAGTGACTCTATCGTCTGAACCAACTATCAAGGGGAAAAACATGCTGTCACTTCTGGGGATGTTGCTGATTGGTTTGGTGGTGGGCTTGATTGCCCGTGCCGTCAAACCCGGGGACGACAAACTGGGCTGGATCATGACGGCGCTGCTCGGTGTAGCGGGCTCGTTTCTGGCCAGCTACGTGGGCATGGCCATGGGCTGGTATGCGCAGGGCGACAGCGCTGGCTGGATTGCATCAGTGCTGGGCGCCGTCGCTCTGCTGGTGGTGTACGGCCTGGTCAAGGGCAAGTCCTGAGAGGTCCTGGATCTTGCCCCGCTCGCTGAGCTGCCCGCCATCTGCGCTTTGAATCACGCACTTTCGTCCTATCACCCTCCATCACGTTGTCACCCATGCCCACCTCATTGCAAATGGCCGCTGGAGACCCTGAACTGGCCGCGGTTGTACGCCGCGCCCGCAAGCTGCTGCACCGCCGCGCCATGGTGGCGGCAGCGGCCAGCGTGGTCCCGGTGCCGGGGCTGGACTGGGCGGTCGATGCTGCCCTGCTTTCCCGCCTGATTCCACAGATCAATACCGAGTTCGGCCTGTCGGCCGAGCAGATCGACCAGCTGGACCCGAAAAAGCGGGAGCAAGTGCAAAAGGCGGTGGGCCTGGTGGGTTCGGTGCTGATCGGCAAGCTCATCACCCGCGAACTGGTCATCCGTGCCACCCAGACGGTGGGTTTGCGCCTGAGCACCAAGCAGGCAGCCAAGTACGTGCCCCTGGCGGGACAGGCCATCGCGGCCACCCTTGGCTACGCCACCTTGCGCTACCTGGGCGAGCAGCATTTGCGCGACTGCATCCGCGTGGTGCAACAAGCCCAGCTGCGGTTGCCGCCGCCCGTGGAGTCCTCAACGGTCAAGCGCTGACCCCAGGACCCGGGTGTACAGACCCAAAAAAGGGCCCGAGGGCCCTTTCCGCTTTATTGCAGCGTCGCTCAGGCCGCGCGTCAGCTGGCCGAGCAGACAAAGCTGCTGGCGTCTTCCACACTGCCCGAGCCCTTGTACTTGGCAAACTGCGGGTAGGGGCAAAGCGGACGCGTGCGGTTGGGGAAGTCGGCGTTGGTGGGCAGCGCCTTGGCCGCGATGCTTTGTGGGGCAATGCCTTTCTCCACCCAGTCCACCATGGTCTGGATCGAGTCGAAGTTGTCGGTGGCCGGGCCGCCCGAGCAGTGGTTCATGCCCGGAACGAGGAAGGTCCGCGCAAAGTTCTGCGTGGCCGCCATGCCGCCGTTGTTCGCGGCCAGGCGTTCGTAGTAGTCCACCGTGTCAAACGCCGAGAAGATCGGGTCAGACATGCCGTGGATGAACAGCAGCTTGCCGCCGCGCTGCTTGTAGGCCGCCAGTTTGTCGTCGGCATAGGTGTCGTAGACGGCAGAGTACGCGGCCATGCGTGCGGGGTCGGTATCAAAGTTGAAGGCCAGCGGGTTGAACGAGAGATCCGGCGGTGTGAAGAACTCGTTGACCAGGGCATCCACCATCAGTGTGATGTAGCGTGCGTCGGGCGTGGCCGTGGTCGAGTTACCCAGCGTCCAGGACCGCCAGCCGGGAGCCGCCAGCCCGGCATCCCACGGTTGGCCGGTGTACAGCGCCTTGCCCACGGAGTTGCGGGGCCCGGCAAACACGCTCTTGAGCGCACCCACCTGGGCGGACGACAGGCAGCTGTCGGTCTTGCCGCCCGTGCATTGCAGCACGGCGGGGTCAAACGCCTTGCAGGCATTGACGTTTTGGGCCAGGCCGTCCACCACGCCGTCGGCCGCGTCGCAGGTGGCATTGACTGCAGTGGCCACCAGTTTGAGGTCGCTGTTGCTGAAGGCCTTGGAGAGGATGCGGTTGCCACTGGCGTCTTGGGGCGCAATGGCGTTGAACTGGATGGTGTTCCACATGGCGGCCACCGTGGCACCGCTGGACACGCGCATAGCGGGCGCTCCGGCGGTGATGCCGTCAAAGTAGTCCGGGAACCGCTGCGAGAACATCATGCCCTGGCGCCCGCCGCCGGAGCAGCCAGAGAAGTAAGAGTAGTCGGGCTTGCGGCCGTAGCGCGTGCTGATGAGCGACTTGGAGGCCACAGCCGTCTTGTCGTAAGAGTTGTAGGCATGGTCGGTGCGCGCCTGCGGGTCGGCGCCAAAGCTGGCGCTGGTGCCGGTATGGCCCGCATCGGTGGACACCACCGCAAAGCCCTGCCCCAGCGGCGATGGCGTGCCGCCCGAAATGCTGGAGCTGAGCGAGGTGTCTCGCAGGATGCCGTCGTTGCCGCCCCCGCCGATGAACAGAAAGCGTCCGTTCCAGCGGTCGGGCAGGCTCAACTGAAAACCGATTGCATAGTTCTTGCCATCCACACCCACACGCGGGTTGATGGCACCCGTGACCACACAGTGCCCGGGCAAAAAGTCGCCCGTGGCAGCGCCACCGGGGCGGCGCGTGCCAGGTGGCACATAGCTGGTGGACAAGTTGGTGTTGCTGAGCTGCGCGTTGGTGCTCAGAGCAGCGCAAGCGGCGGCCGGGTTGGCGCTCTCGGTCACCAGCACAGCGTTGCCGCCGCCGCACGCACTGAGCAATAACGGCAGCAGCACTGCGGCGGGCAGCTCAACGCGTTGCGCGATGGGGATATCCAGCGAAAGGGATGGCATGGTGATCTCCTCGGTAGATCGGTCTTGTGGGGTTGAACCTTTGGCGCAGCAACGCCCGGCGACGACCGTCAGGGCGTCGCTGAGGAAGGTGCGCGGATTTTTTGGAAATCGGACGGCGTTGCCGCTATCGCCTGGCGCCGCCCTGCGAGTGGAATGCGTAGCGCCCGGCAATCACTGGGCAGTGCCGACTCAGTCGGCCTTGAATCCCGTGGCGGCCACGGCCTTGCCCCAGGTCACCGTGTCGGCCGCGATGATGCGGGCGAACTCCTCGCGGTTGGTGCCCGTCACGCGGAAACCAGCCTCTTCCATCTTGGCCTTGCCTTCGGGCGACTGCACGGCCTTGATGATGTCGGCGCTCAGCTTGGCAACGATCTCGGGGGGCGTCTTGGCCGGGGCCACGATGCCAAACCAGGAGTTGAACTCCAGGCTGGGGTAGCCCTGCTCCTTGATGGTGGGCACATCGGGCAGTGCGTTGGACCGGGTGCCGCCTGTGGTGCCCAGCGCCACCAGCTTGCCGGCCTTCACGTTGGGCGCAGCCAGGCCCACGCTGGCAAACACGCCCTGCACGTCACCGCTGAACAGGCCGCCCAGCGCGTCGGTGGTGTTCTTGTAGTGCACCGGTTCGGGCTTGAGCTTCACGGCCTCGCCAAACATGAAGGCGCCAAAGTGCCCCGGGGTACCCGCGCCAAAGGTGGCCAGGAACAGGCCCTTTTGCTGCTGGGTCCAGGCCACGAAGTCCTTCACATTGCGCGACGGCACCTTTTGCGGGTTGACGAGCAACGCGAAGTCGGCGGTGACCACCTGGCTCACGGGCGCGAAGTCCTTCTGCGGGTCATAGGGCAGCTTGTTGTAGCTGCTGGGCGCAATGCTGAGCTGTCCAGTTTCGCCCAGCATCAGCGTGTAGCCATCAGGGGTGGCGCGTGCGGCCTCGGTCGCAGCGATCAGGCCCCCGGCGCCGGGCTTGTTGTCCACGATCACGCCCAGGTTGCCCCAGCCTTCCGACAGCTTCTGCGCCAGCAGCCGCGCCACGATGTCCGGCCCGGTGCCTGCCGGAAAGCCCACGATGATGCGCACCGGCTTGTTGGGGTAGCCCGCCGTCTGCGCCAGGGCGCCAGTGGCGGGGGCCAGGCCCGCCACCACCGTGGCTGCCAGGCAGACGCTGCGCAGGGCATGCCGACGGGAGAAGCTGCGGGACAGGGTGCGGGTGAGCGTGAAAAAAGAAGTCATGACAAGGTCTCCAGGGTGTTGTTGTGTGCTGTCGGACATCAAAAAAAGTGAAATGCGTGACTGCTGTGCGGCTACATCAGCTCCCAGAACCGCATGGCTACTGCATCGGGAAACCGCGCACCGGTGCCCGTGAACATGCGCTCCCCGATCCATCGCAGTGCGGGAGACGCTGTCTCGAACTGGGGGCTGCAGCGAAAGTAGATCTGAGCCGGGTCCACCACCTCGCCACGCACCAGGCGCGCCATCAGCTCGGGCGGGCCGGACCGCACGGCGCGGTTTTGCACATAGATCAAGTCGCCGCCATCCGCCTCCAGCGTGTAGCGCGCGTCCAGCTCGGCCAGGGTGTCGCTCACGATGAGCTGAAAATCCGCCCCGCCGGGCATCACCCGGGCCTGCCAGCCATCGCCCTGCGCCTGACCGCCCAGGATGGGGATGAGCCGACGCAGGCCGTGCACGGTGCGGCCCACCTCCTGGGGCACGCCCACCTCCACGCGCAGGTCGGCAAAAAATCGCAAACGGGGTTCCACAAAGGGCACGGGTTCGGTCATGGGCTCCATCTTTCGGGTGTCTGGCAGGCAAGCGGCTAGGGGCGGCGTGCACCCAGCCTGCTTGCGGGGTTGCACCTAGCGTAAATCCCGTGGCGCTTGACCCCTGTCATCCCTGAAGATGACAGCCATGACAACGCCCACCCGGCACACCCCGCGCAACCCATGAGGCACTGGCTCCCTGCAAGCACCTCGGGCAGCAGCATTGCGCCCACGCCCAACCTCACGGGCTCAGCCCTGGGCGCCATGGTTCACCAGTTGGGTGACGACGGGTTTGCCTGCGGCATGCTGCAAGAGCTTGCCCCCGTGTTGCCCGCAGCGTCGTGGTCGGTGTACCGCACCGGGCGCCATTGCAAACCCACCTTGTTCATGTCGGCCAGTTACGGCATTCCCGACACCACGCAGGACTGCTGGTGGGCCTACCTGTCAGGCCCCTACCGCACCGACCGCACCTGGGGCCGCTCGCTGGACGAAGCCGCCCCGGCCGAAGCGCCCACCCAGTTGTGCCACCTGACGGCGCCCGAGGTGGACGCAGAACACCGCGCCCGCGTATACGAGGCCCATGGCGTGGCCGAGCGGGTGTCGGTGGTCGAACACGAGAGCGATGGCTCGGTCTTTGCCGTCAACTTCTACCGCCACCAGCACCAAAAGCCGTTCCAGGACCGGCAGATCAGCGACTTTGAGGGCATGGCCCCGGTGCTGCTGGCGCTGACCCGCAAGCACATCGCCCTGGCCCAGCGCCCCGGGGTGTTGCAACCCCCACTGCAGCCCCCGCCACAGGCCACCGCGCCCGCGCTGTCCCACAGCCTGCCCGCACTGCGCGAACGCCTGCTGCGCGCCCACGCAGGGCTGACCGAGCGCGAGCTGGACGTGTGCGCCCGCCTGTTGCAAGGCATGACGCAGGAAGGCATTGCCTGCGACCTGGGCCTGAGCCTGCCCACTGTCAAAACCTACCGCAACCGCGCATTCAGCCGCCTGGGCATCCACTTTCGCAACGAGCTGTTTGCACTGGCGCTGGGCACCCAACGCAGCGTTTAGACGAAAGGGCACGCCACGCATGGGCACAATGCCAGCCCATGCCCAGCCTGCCGCAGTCACCCGTTCCACCCACGCCCCCTGCAGGTCGGGCCCATGTGGTCGCGCAATGGGCCCAGGCCCTGCGCAACCGGGCTGACAGTGCCGCCCTGCAGCAGCTGCCCCCGCTGACCGACGCCGAGGCCGCGCAGGTCATGGCCCAGCTGCGGGGCGACGGCAGCCACCCGCCGGGCCACAGCCCGGCGCCCAACACACCCGATGGCGTCGTCCCCGGCCACTTTCGCCCGCGCATCACCCTCATGACGCTGGGTCGGGGCGATGGGCTGCTGGGCATGGCGCCCCAGGGCAAGCTGGGCCCGCGTGGTGACAGCGTGACGCTGGTGCAGATTGACTGGACCTACCGCACCGACGATGGCGCCACCTGGCAGACGCCGGCCCCCACCTCCATCCTCAACGCGCGCCCGGCCCCGGTGCAAGACCTGTTCGACACAGGTGGCCCAGTGGTGCGCATGCAGCGCAACCTGGCCGCCGAGGCCGACGCCATGGACCGCGTGTGGGACCTGGGCCTGACCCCTGTAGACCCCAAAAGCCTGCAGTGGCGCCACCGCGCAGCCGCTACCACGCTGGGCCCTGTGTGGACGCTGGCGCAGGAGACGCACTTTGGCGACTTCTGGGCCGACGTGGTTCCCCAGTTGCGCACCGAGGGCTGGAGCGTGGTGGTACACCCCGGCTTTGCGCACGAAAGCGTGCCTGTGTCGCGCTGGAAGCTGGTCATCGCCCCCGACACTGGCGAGCTGCTGGCCAAGGAAGTCGATGGCCCGCTGGGCACACGCCAGCGCCCCCTGCAAAAGCTCATGCTGCCCGAACGCGAGGGCGCCTGGCTGCTCAGCCTGGGCATCGAGATCGACGGTGAAACGCTGGACCTGGCCCCCATGCTGGCCGACCTGCTGCGCCGCGACGCCCGCTGGCTCAACGCGCGGCAGATGGCCGCCATCGATGACATCGCCATCATTTCGCTGCGTGCGCCCGGCGGCAAGCGCATCGAGGCGCCTGCCGGGCCACTCAAGGCCATCGTGGGCGCCATGGTGGACTTGCTGACCGACCCCACCCGCAAACAGCTGAAGGACGGCGACCAGCTGCGCCTGGGCGCGTGGGAGGCGCGCCGCATCGAGGCTCTGCGTGCCGGGCTCGTGCAGGTGCACCGCGTGGGCACGGTGAACGGCTGGAACAACGACTGGCAGTTGCAAGGCGACGTGGGCTTGGCGCAGCTCGCCAAGCGCCTGCGCTCTATCGGTGCGCCCCAGCCGGTGGCCGCACCGCAGGGCCTGCAGGTGCAGCTGCGCCCCTACCAGCTTGAAGGCCTGGCCTGGCTGCAGTACCTGCGCGCCCAGGGCCTGGGCGGCATCCTGGCCGACGACATGGGCCTGGGCAAAACCGCACAGGCGCTGGCCCATGTGCTGACCGAAAAGGAGGCCGGGCGGCTGAAGCGCCCGGCGCTGGTGGTGCTACCCACCTCGCTACTCTTCAACTGGCAGGCCGAGGCCGCGCGCATGGCACCAAGCCTTCGCGTGCTCGCCCTGCATGGCGCGGACCGTGGCAAACGTTACCTGCGCATCGCTGACCACAACCTGGTGCTGACCACCTATCCGCTGCTCTGGCGCGATGTGGAGGCGCTGGCCGCCGAGCCCTTCCACCTGCTCATCCTGGACGAGGCCCAGATGGTGAAAAACGCCGGCAGCCGCAGTGCCCGCGCCCTGCGCAAGCTGCAGGCGCCGCACCTGCTGTGCCTGACCGGCACGCCGCTGGAAAACCACCTGGGCGAGCTGTGGGCGCAGTTCGACTTTTTGATGCCTGGCTTTCTGGGCGATGTGCGCAGCTTCAACGCCCGCTGGCGCAAGCCCATCGAGGAAAACGGCGAAACCCTGCGCGCCCAGCTGCTGTCGCAGCGTGTGCGCCCCTTCATCCTGCGCCGCCGCAAGCAGGACGTGGCCACCGAACTGCCGCCGCGCACCGAAACCATCCTGCGCGTGCAATTGCAAGGCAAACAGCGTGAGCTGTACGAGGCCGTGCGCACCACGGCCGACAAGCAGGTGCGCCGCGCACTGGAGCGGCAGGGTTTTGAAGGCTCGCAAATCGCCATCCTGGACGCGTTGCTCAAGCTGCGCCAAGTCTGCTGCGACCCACGATTGGTCAAAGGCATACAACAAAGCCCCCACGCTCCGCCGCTGCGCGGGTCGCTGCCCCCCGAGGGGGACGCTTTTTTGCCTTGGGGCGGCCCGGCGGCAAAAAGGACGGCCCACTCGATGGAGCGCGCCAAGCTCGAACTGCTGGCCGACCTGCTACCCGCCCTGGTCGATGAAGGCCGCCGCGTGCTGGTGTTCTCGCAGTTCACCGAAATGCTGGGCCTGGCAGCAGAGCTGCTCGACACCCAGGCCCTGCCCTACCTCACCCTCACCGGCCAGACGCCACCCCGCCAGCGCGGCGCGGTGGTGCGGCAGTTCCAGGCGCAGGACGTAACCAGCGCCCCCATCCTGCTGGTCAGCCTCAAGGCCGGGGGCGTGGGCCTGAACCTCACGGCCGCCGACACCGTGATCCACCTGGACCCCTGGTGGAACCCCGCCGTGGAAGAACAGGCCACCGCACGCGCCCACCGCATCGGGCAGGACCAGCCGGTGTTTGTCTACAAGCTGGTGGTGGAAGGCAGCATCGAAGAGCGCATGCTGGAGCTGCAGGCCCGCAAGGGCGCGCTGGCCCAAGGCGTGCTGGGGCACGATGCCGAGGGCGCGGTCAAGTTCAGCGAGGCCGATCTGCACGCCCTGCTGGCCCCCTTGACCGAACCGGCCAACAACCCGCTGGGCATCCCCGGCGAAGACGCGCTGCGCTGGGGTGGCACAGGCAAACGGCGGCCCCGGCCGCTGCAGCCACCTGAAACCTGAGTTTTGGGCGTTTTTACCTTGTAGCGCTAGTAAATCATGCGCTGGCAGCTATCAATAGGTGAGCAAACTCATCCGTGCGGGGAGCCTTGCGCAAAAGCGCAGAATTCAAAAGCAAGCTTCGGAGTGCGCCCCACGGCCTCCGTCCCTAGAGTGCATGGCATTGCAACCCACCTAGTGAGCCCTGCACCATGATGAATGTGTCCGCTCTTCTTCCCCGCAGCACCCGCATGCCCACCCGCCACCGTCCCAACACCAAAGCCGCGCAGGCAGCCGCCACCCAGGCCGACCCGCGCTGGGCGGCAGTGGTGGCGCGCAGCACTGAGGCCGATGGAACGTTCTGGTACTCGGTGCAGACCACGGGCGTGTACTGCCGCCCCAGCTGCGCGTCGCGCACACCCCGGCCAGAGAACGTGCTGTTCCATGCCAGTTGCGACGATGCGGAGCGCGCCGGGTTCCGCCCCTGCCAGCGCTGCAAGCCGCGCCAGGCCACCGCGCTGTCGCACCACGCGGCGCTGGTGACGGAAGCCTGCCGCATCATCGAAAGCGCTGCGCCCGGTCAGGCACCCACCCTCGATGCACTGGCAGCACGTGTGGGCCTGAGTGCCTCGCACCTGCACCGCATCTTCAAGCAGGCCACGGGCCTCACCCCCAAGGCCTATGCGGTGGCCCAGCGCGCGCAGCGGCTTCGCAGTGCGCTCGACAGCCCGACCACGGACTCGGTGACGGACGCCATTTATGGCGCGGGCTACCAGTCCAGCAGCCGGTTTTACAAACAGTCTGCCCAGGTGCTGGGCATGCGGCCCAGCCACTACCGCGCACGGGGCGCATCGCAAGACATCCGCTTTGCCATCGGCCAGTGCTCGCTGGGCGCAATTCTGGTGGCGCAGAGCGACCGGGGCATCTGCGCGATCTTGCTGGGCGACGACCCTGACGCGCTGCTGCGCGAGCTGCAGGACCGGTTTGCGCAGGCCCGACTGATTGGCGGCGACACCGCGTTTGAAGCCCTGGTGGCACAGGTGGTGGCGTTTGTCGAGGCCCCGGGCCTGGGGCTGAACCTGCCGCTGGATGTGCGCGGCACCGCGTTCCAGCAGCGGGTGTGGCGGGTGCTGCAGGCCATCCCGGCCGGGCAGACGGCCAGCTATGCCGAGGTGGCCCAGCGCATCGGCAGCCCCAAGGCCGTGCGGGCCGTGGCCCAGGCTTGTGCAGCCAATGGGCTGGCAGTGGCCATCCCGTGCCACCGGGTGGTGAAGAGCGATGGCGCGCTGTCGGGCTACCGCTGGGGCGTGGAGCGCAAACGCGCCCTGCTGGCGCGCGAGTGCGATGCAGAAGCGGCCCCGCTGCCGGCGGAGCAGGTGGCATGAGCGTGGCGGCTTTTTCCAGCCCGGGCACGCTGGCGGATAGCGTGTGGCACCAGCGCGCGGCCACCTTCGACTGGCAAACCGCCAGCGAGGTCCTGCACCAGCAAGGCAATGCCGTGCTGCCCCAGTTGCTGAATACTGCCGAGTGCGCCGCCCTGGCGCAGTTGTACGGCCACGCGCAAGAGGGCACCTTTCGCAGCCGCGTGGTGATGCAGCGCCACGGCTTTGGCCAGGGTGAATACCGGTATTTCAGCTACCCGCTGCCCGACCTGGTGGCGGGCCTGCGCGGGGCGCTGTATCCACATCTGGCCCCCATCGCCAACCAATGGAACACCGCGATGGGCATCGACGTACGCTACCCCGCGCAGCATGCCGACTTCATCGCCCGTTGCCACGCCGCAGGCCAGGTGCGTCCCACCCCGCTGCTGCTGCAGTACGGGCCGGGCGACTACAACTGCCTGCACCAGGACCTGTACGGCGAACATGTGTTTCCGCTGCAGGTGGCCATCCTGCTGTCGGAGCCGGGGCGAGACTTCACCGGCGGCGAGTTCGTGCTGACCGAGCAGCGCCCGCGCATGCAGTCGCGGGCCGAGGTGGTGCCGCTCTCGCGCGGCGACGCCGTGGTGTTTGCCGTGCACCACCGCCCCGCGCAAGGCACGCGCGGGCCCTACCGCGTACAGATGCGCCATGGCGTGAGCCGCTTGCGCAGCGGGCAGCGGCACACGCTGGGCATCATCTTTCATGATGCTCAATGAGGTTGTCACCGCCAAAGCCGTTGCAGGCAGCCCCTCGCCAAAGATGACAGATGCCATGACCGCCAGCCTGTTCGACGACCCACCCCAGCCCGCCCGGCCACCCGAGGTGCTGGAGCCCGGCGCCCTGGTGCTGCGCGGCTTTGCGCTGGCGCAGGCGGCGGACTTGCTGGCTGCGGTGCAGCAGATCACCGCCCAGGCGCCCTTCAGGCACCTCGTCACTCCCGGCGGCCTGACCATGTCGGTGGCCATGACCAACTGCGGCGCGCTGGGCTGGGTGAGTGACCGCAGCGGTTACCGCTATGACCCCACTGACCCACAGACCGGCCAGCGCTGGCCCGCCATGCCGCCGCTGTTTCGCCAGCTGGCGCTCGATGCAGCGCAGGCCGCAGGCTTTGCCCACTTTGCGCCCGACGCCTGCCTCATCAACCGCTATGCCCCCGGCACACGCCTGTCACTGCACCAGGACCGCGACGAAGGCAACTACGCCCACCCCATCGTGTCGGTGTCGCTGGGTGTTTCGGCGATGTTTCTGTGGGGTGGTGCGCAGCGGGCGGACAAGACCCGCCGTATTGCGCTGCTGCACGGCGATGTGGTGGTCTGGGGCGGGCCTGCGCGCTTGCGGTTTCATGGTGTGCTGCCCTTGCCCGAAGCACACCACCCGCTGACGGGTGCACACCGCATCAACCTCACTTTTCGCACAGCAGGCTGAACTACTGGCGCATGCTTCACGCCTGCCAAGGTGCGGCTGCTAACGGCATGGAAAAAGTCGATTCATTTTTTCCCAGTGAGGCCGTACGCAATCAGCCCAAATGATCAGGAAAAAATCGCACGTGCGATCGATAAATACACAAGCACACCGAAGCAATGATTTGAAACAAATTAAAAACTTGGCACCGATCACCAGCAACGAGACGCCTATAAGATTCGTTCGCCCTATAGAGTCAAGAGAGCTCCATTTCGGGTGACGCAATATGTGCGGGCAGATGTTTTACAACATGGCTCGCGCCAAATACAAATCAACGTCTTAGTAGCCATGAAATTTTTCAAACATACCATTATTACCAGCTTAGTCATCACTGCATCGTCCATTTTCGCACAATCACTCCCAGACATTGGAGGGGTGAAAATTGGGGCATTGCTTGCCACACAAAAACCGCTGATGGAAAAGGTGAATACGGACTACAAATTCAGCGAAATCAAGACCCGCGAAGGTAAAGTGGTTGGAATTCAGGGAATTGCAGAAAGCAAGGAAAACAAAGTCAATGACCACATGATTGCGCTGCAGGATGACTCTGGAAAAATTTGGTTTTTGGGACGTGCTCAAAAATACCCAGAAGGGGGCTATATTCCCACAGCAACTATTATTTCAGCACTGAAGCAGAAATATGGTGCCCCGTCTGACGTTACACCCGATCAGCTGTCCATGCTGTGGGCTTATGACAGAAATTATGCCTTGACGACAATTAAGGGATCTACCATGTGCCCCTTTGGAGCGGGCGGCAACGTCACCACGCCACGCACAGATTTATCCAGATTAAAAGGCGACAGCATTAACTTGGCCGTACCAGCGGCCTTTGAGCCAAACTGTGGTATTCAAATGAATGCAAAATTGAATCGCCACTATGGCTCCGACATGATCACCGGATCAGCGATCCAAATCGTTGACCACAAGGTTCGCTACGACGTGCTGGAAAAGAAAAACAATGAAGAAGAAGCCGCGCGGAAAAAGGCGCTGGATGCCATGAAAGATAACAAGCCCAAGCTGTAACACGCCGGCTGCGCAGGTAACAAGGCCAGGGGTCCCGCGGTCTGTACATGCGGTTAGCGGACGTTGTAGCCTGTGGCGCTACCGATGGATGCGAGCATCCGGTCCGCTTCCTTGCGCCCCCGCAGATCCTGAGCCACCGTGATCCTCCTGCCGCTGTGCAGCAGAGCTTCAATGCGGAAATACACCTCGCGGCGGTTGTTGATCTCCATGGAGTAGCTTTCGGTCACACACAGCCGGACGATATCGTGGGGAGGCACCTGGTGCCAGCGCAGCATCAGGCCCAGCAGGCGACGCTCGGTGCGCAGGCCGGTGTGGTCCAGCTGCACGCGCAGGCTGTTGGCGATGGCGTAGAAGCTGGCCAGCAGCACCACACCGCCCACACCGCCAAACAGCAGGCGGAACAGCCACGGCGCCACATCGCCCGATGATTCCTGCTCCCAGGGCACCAGCGCCCCGACGGTCAAAAACACAGCCCCCACCAAGGCCAGCGCTAGCTTGAGTCCCCACCATCGGCCGGCAGGAAAGTACATGGCCACCCCGCCGGGCGTGCGCTCCACCCGCCCGGGCATGCCTGCCGCCAGCGACTGGGCGCCGCTGCCCGCACGGTCCTGCGCGGCCCGGGCTGGGCGCAGCACATGCACCAGCAGGCCCACACCCACACCGCCAAACACCACCACAAACACCATCTTCAGGGCCAGCAGGCCGGGCCGCAGGCTGCGGTCAATGACGGCATCCGCCGGATCGGACGAACTGACCCAGACCTGAACGGGCGCGCCGTCGCGCAGTGCCTGCTCCAGCCGCGCACCCAGCGCTTCCTGAAAATCGCCCACGTTGTCGCCACCACCGCTGATCGCCACGCGCTCGCCCTGGTACTCACGGCCCGCCACCTGATAGCGGTAGGTGGCCTTGACGGTGTAGGAGCTGGATTTGCTGCTGCGGCTGGTTTCCAGCCGCGCAGCCACCACCGTGGCAGGAACGGGTTGCCACCACTGCATGCGTGCCCAGTCGTACAGCGTGGGCAGCACACTGAGCAGCAGCATGCCCACACCCACGGCTGCAAATGGCAGGGCAAACAGGCCCAGCAGCCAGCCTCCAGCGCGCTTGCCGCCACGGGCAGCCGGGTCGCGTGCACCCTGCGCATGGGTTGAGGGAGAGCGTTTGGTCATGGACAAAGTTCAGGGCAAATAAGACAACAAACCGACGCGGTGATGGCCCTGGTGAGTGCCGCCACATTCGGCCTGGACCGGGGCGACCAGCCTTGCACGGTCAGATTCTGCGGCGCGTCCCCGGGCTGCGCAATCTGCCATGCGGACAGCAGCCCATTTCAACGCGTTGGCAGCCGATTTATGGAGTTTTTGGCCAAAAGCGCTGGTGGAACATGCCTTTACAGCTATCATATAGATAGCAATTTCATTGCCTGCGACTTGGGCTACGGCGCCCGCCACCACCCTCGGCATCTTTGACAGAATGCGTCCATGGTCACCGCTCCCCCCCCTTCACACCCCTCGCACGCCGCCGCGGGCCGCCCGGCCCAGTTCTGGCTCATGAAGTCCGAGCCGGACGAGTGCTCCATCGACGACGCTCTGGCCGCGCCCAAAGCCACCGTCCCCTGGACCGGCGTGCGCAACTACCAGGCCCGCAACTTCATGCGCGATGCGATGCAGGTGGGTGACGGCGTGCTGTTCTACCACTCCAGCTGCCCCGAGCCCGGCATCGCCGGCCTGGCCCGCGTGGCCAGCGGCACCCGCCCCGACCCTACCCAGTTCGACCCCACATCGCCTTACCACGACCCCAAGTCCCCGGCAGACAACCCTCGTTGGCTGTTGCTGGACGTGCAGGCCGTGCGCAAGACACGGCTGATCAGCCTGGCCGAGCTGCGCGCCCACCCGGCACTGGCGGACATGCGGGTGCTGCAAAAGGGCAGCCGCCTGTCGATCACGCCGGTGGAGGCGTCTGAGTGGGACTACATCACTGGGGTGCTGATGCGGGGCGACTGATAGGTATTGGTGCAGCGGGGCCCAGGAAGGGTCACAAGCTGCGCTCGGCCGACACATGCCCCTTGTCGGCGTACATGGCCTGGTCCGCCGCACGCAGCAGCTCGAACGTGGTGGTGCCATCGCGGGGGTAAAGGGCGGTGCCGACGGCGGCCGACACGCTCACCACGCGGCCCTCACCCAGATCGATGGGCTGCTCGATGGCCGCCATCACCCGGCGCAGCGCCTGGTCGACCTCGGCCGGGTCCTTCACGGCGGTGAGCACCAGCACAAATTCGTCACCACCGATGCGGGCCGCCGTGTCGTTGCCCCGCACCTGCTTCAGCAGGCGGCGGGCGGTGACCTTGAGCACCTCGTCGCCCATGTCGTGCCCGTAGCGGTCGTTGATGGGCTTGAAGCCGTTGAGATCGAGATAACACACTGCCGCCTGGGTCTGGGTGCGGTCGCTCAGGGCAAAAGCCTGGGCCATGCGGTCGGCCAGCAGCAGCCGGTTGGGCAGGTGGGTGAGCCCATCGTGGAAGGCGATGTGCTCCACCTGCTCCTGGTACTGCTTCATGGCGGTGATGTCCTGCATGAGCCAGAGCGACTCGCCCTGCCCCTCCAGCAATACCCCATTGACGTCGATCCACACGATCTCTCCCGTCACCTTGCGCATGCGGCGCTGCTGCCGGTAGTGCTGGCCCGAGGCCAGCACCGCGTAGGCATCGCGGCCAAAAGCCAGAAAGTCCTCCTGGTCCACGTACATCTCTTCCGTCGTGCGCCCCTGCAGCGTGCCGGGCGCATAGCCAAAGATGCGTTCCAGCGCCGGGTTGCGCCAGACGATGACGCGGTCCTTGACCTTGGCGATGCCGATCAGGTCGTTGTCCAGCATCGCCTGCTGTTCCAGGTTCAGGGTGTGCAGCTGCTGGCGCGCGGCGTGCAGCTCGCTCACGTCGTACATGATGGAGCGGCTCATCACATAGTCGCCCTGCGCATTGAGGATGGCGGTGGACGACACGCTCACCCGCCGCTGGACGCCGCCACGGCCACACAGGTTGAACTCCAGCGGTCCGATCTTGCCCGTCTGCAAGAACACCGGAAAACACGCGGTGAACAGCGCCTTGCCCTCGTCATCAAAAAAGTCTGCGGGGCCCAGCTTGCCGATGACCTCCTCGCGCGGCAGGCCCAACCACTGCAGGGTGAGCAGGTTCAGGTGCACATATTTGCCCTGGTGGTCCAGCGCGTAGTACCCGCAGGGCGCGTGGTCATACAGGTCCTGGAATTGCTCTGAGGCCTTTGCCAGCTCGGCCTCCAGCTGGCGGCGCTCGGTGATGTCACGCCCCACAGACTGCCATTCCACCAGCTGCCCCGCATCGTCAAACAGCGCACGGTTGCTGAACTGGCACCAGCGGATGGAACCATCGCCCGACACCACGCGGTTTTCGATCACCACCAGCGGATTGCGAGGGTGGATGGCGGCGAGCTTCTGTGTGACCAAGGGCAAATCATCCGGGTACACGATGGGCGACCATACTCGCCCCAAGACATCCTCGCGGCGCAGATGAAAGAGCCTGCAGAACGCATCGTTCACAAACGTCATGCGGTTGTTAGCGTCAAAGCGGCAGATGATCTCGGTCTGGTCTTCGAGAATCGACAGGTAGCGCTGCTCGCTTTGCTGCAGGGCCTGGGTGCGCTCGATCACGCGATGCTCCAGCTCGGCGTTGGCCTGCTCCAGCGCGGCCTTGCCGTCTATCAGGCCCAGGGTCATGTTCTGCAGGGCGGAGCGCAGATGCTGGAACTCCACCGTGTCCATTTCAAAATCAAGCGCCGCCACCTGGCCCGAGGCCTGCACCTGGCGAGCCGCCTCGGCCAGCCGCTCCACCGGCTGGCTAAAGCGCCGCGCCGCCCAGTAGGCCAGAGCCACCAGCAGGGCCGCCATCAGTCCCAGCAGCAGCGCGAGCAGCGTGTGCAAGCGGTTGATGGGCGCAAGCGCCATCTCCAGCGGCTGCCGCGTGACCAGCATCCAGCCCAGGTCCGTGACCGTCTGCGCACGCACCGGCACCACGGCGGTCAGGTACGTCTCCTTGGGGTCATCGCCCCAGGACATGACCTGGAACGTACCCTGAGACGGAAGAATGGGCAGCGCCGCACGGGGCTGCTCGACCGCGCCTGCAGTATTGATGACGCCATCCTTGTTCACCAGCAGAACCTCCAGCCCGCCTGTCATCGGGGACTGTGGTGTGGCGCGGCGAATGATGTCCTGCACCCAGGCCCAGTTCACATGGGCCGACACCACGCCTTTGAGTACCGAGTCCTGTCCCCGGACGGGCGACGCATAGTCCATGAACCGCAGAGGCACCGGGCTGCCGGGTGCGCGCAGCAGTTTATCCAGCAACACCGCATCGTGGGCATCGCCCACATAGGGTCCTTGCTGGCCCGCGCTGAACCAGGGGCGCTGCGACACGTTTTGTCCCCGCAGCAGGTTGCCGGTGGACACCTGCACCACGCCCTGCGCGTCGGTCACGCCAATCCATGAGTAAAACGGGTAGGACTGGCGGATTTGCTCCAGGTGCGCCTGCAGTTGGGGTGCGTAGCCGTCGTCACGGGTCAGCATGGGCAGGTAGCTGAGCAACGCGATCTCGCGCTCACGCTCTTGCATGCCCTGGGCCAGCGCCAGCGCGATGGGCTGGCTGGCACTGACCAGTGATTGGCCACTCAGCTCGGTCAGGTGCCGCGTCAGCACCTGGTCGGCCACCAAGCCAATCGCCAACCCCGCCAGGACGGCCGTACCGCCAAACAGCAAGGTCAGCCGCGAGCGTGTGGTCTGCAGCCATGAAGACACAGCAGGCATCAGGGTCATGAGGCAGCGGGCATTTCAGTGTTTGACAGCCGTCGATTCTGGCATCGAAAGCGCTGTGCAAGTCGCCGCCCGGCAACGCTGCAGGGTGGTAGAAACCCGTTCGGTGACGCGCCCTGCTTCGCTGCCAGTGCCGCTGCCTCTATGCTGCCCCCATGACCGCTGCCAAAACCCTGCTGATCGTCTACCACTCCCACACCGGCGGCACCCGGCAGATGGTGGACGCGGCCTGCGCAGGCGCAGCAGCGGCCGATAGCGGTGTGGCGGTGCGCTTGCTGCACGCGCCACAGGCCCAGGCCGCCGATGTGCTGGTGGCGGACGGCTATCTGTTTGCCACCCCAGAAAACCTTGCAGCTGTCAGCGGCCTGCTCAAGGATTTTTTTGACCGCACCTACTATGCGGCGCTCGACCAGATCAATGGCCGCCCCTACGCCACCCTTGTCTGCGCTGGCAGCGACGGAACCAATGCCGCCCGCCAGATCGCACGCATCGCCACGGGCTGGCGTCTGCGGCCCGGGGCGGACCCGCTGATTGTCTGCACCCACGCGCAAACGCCCGAAGCGGGGTGATCTCACTTTCCGTGCAGAAAACCCGGTTAAGAGCTACGGGTTAACCCGCACCTTTTTATTGTCTGGAATTATCAGTAGCGAATACGTAGACTGCAGCAGGCTTGCGACCGCGCCAGCCATGGGAGGACCAGCTTGTCTAGCTACTACCTACGTTTCGTTGGCGCCGATACCCTGCCCAAATCGCTATCTAAGCGGGAGGTCGAAGAGTGCTTTGGGCTGAGCATTGAAGACATCCAGGAGCTGCGCCCGCCCAGGTTCAGAGGGACTGCACGCCTTGGCGCTGCAGTTCAACTGGTCATGCTGCGCGCTACGGGGCGGCACCCCGATGCCTTTTCAGGTCTCCCCTCCGTCCTGCTGCGGTACCTGACTTCAGCGCTTGGCATGAACGCGACGGACATCGCCTCGGTGACCTCGCTGTACAAGGACAAGGACACGCGGTATGAGCACCAGCTCTGGGCACGGGAACGTGTCGGCTTCGCGGTAGTAGACGACGACACCACAAAACCGCTCCTGGCAGATGCCCTGGCGGAGCTTTCCGCCTCAGCGGTATCGGTCGATGACCTTATCCAACAGTCAGAACACTGGCTTTTTGATCGACGGCTCGTCCTGCCGGGTGACCGGACACTGCGCGACATGGCGCGCATGGCATTTGCTGAGCAGGAGAATGCCGCAATCGCAGCGATCCGCGCCTGTGCGCCACCCAAACAGGTTCAGGCGGCGCTCTCGCACGCATTCTCAAAGCGATCAGGGCCCGGGGGGCACACCGTACTGGAGTGGCTGCGCACACCCCCAGGAAAGCACGGGCAGCTCACGTTGAGCGAGGTCACCAAGAAAATCGAGTGCCTCAAATCACTGCAAGTTCACAAGTGGAAGCTGTCGGCGATTCCATTGAATCGTCTCAGGGCGTACAGCCAGGAGGTGATCAATCGTCCACCCTCCGCGACGAAGTTTCTCTCCGAGGATCAGCGCGATCTGCGCATCGTCTCTTTCCTGCATGTCACCCTCTTGGATCAGACCGATCTCGCCGCAGACATCGGTGCGCGATGTCTCACGGATCTCTATCGCAAGGCCTCTGGCAAGGTCCTCAAGAAGCAAGCCGAAAGTGCTGTGGATCTGCGTGCTGAGCGTGTCAGGCTCAAGGACATACTCTACGACACGCAGTTGACCGATGCTCAGATCGTCGCGGCGATGCGCGATCTGGTGCCCAAGAATGGAGAAAACTTTGCCGGTACGCGGGCTCAATTCGTCCGGGAAACACTGGTGAAAGAACAAGCGCCGCGTATGTCGGCCCTGCTCAATGCCCTCGGAGTCCTTGAGATCAAAGGCGAGGAAACGGACAAGGCGCTCAAGCAGCTCAAGACGCTGCGCGATTTGTCCAAACGCGGCATCAGCAGCCTTCCCGAGGGGTTTGATGTGTCGGTTGCGGACCCAAGCTGGCACTCGCTGCTGGAAGGCCCTGATCGCAAGGTTGCTCTTGCAGCTCTCAAAGCAAGCGCAGCGACTTCTTTGAAGAAAGCGATCAAAGGCGGAAAGCTGTGGCTGGAACACAGCAGCCGCCATCGCAACCGTGCCGATCAGCTGATACCCGAAACGCAGTGGGCCGAGAAGCACAAGTCGCTGATCCGTGCTTTGAGCTTGACCGACAATCCCGATAAGTTCCTGGAGCGCGTGCTGGGACGGGTCAAAGCGGGCATCGGCCAGCTGGTGCAGGCCGTCGAGGACGGGGCTTTGACCATAGACAGCCAGGGGCATATTCACATTGCACCGATTCAGGCGCTTGAAGTCGAACCTCAGGTCACCAAGACACGCGAGAGCATGTTCAACATGATCGGCGATGCCCAGTTTGGCAACATGCTGGTCGAGATCGACGCAAAAAGCGGCTTTAGCCAGGCTCTGCTAGGCCGCAGGGCCAAAGACATGGCTGAACTGAAGGCCGTCTACGGCGCCCTATACACACACGGAACAGAGAACACTGCCAAAGGCGTATGCGCGATGATCCCAGGCCTGCAGGTGTCTCAGGTCACTATGGCCATGCGTGCAACGGAGGCCAGTGGCCGTTTGCGGGAAGCCAACTCACGGGTCATTGAGTTCCAGCAAAGCATGCCTATTGCCAAACTCTGGGGCCTGGGCGACAAAGCATCCTCTGATTCGATGACGCTCGACACGTCACGGTACCTGCACTCAGCGCGCATGGAGTACCGCCGCAAGCAGCATGGCGTTGGCATCTATGTGCACATGCTTGATACCTGGGCACTGTTCCACGACCAGCCCATCGTGATCAACGACCGGCAAGCAGCGCCAGCGGTGGACGGTGTCGAGGCGCACAACTGTTCCCGCCGCGAGGACCAGATCCGACTGTCCCTACTCGCTGTGGACACCCATGGCTACACCAACGCAGCGATGGCCATCGCCAAGTTGCTGGGCTTCGATCTGTGCGTCCGTTTGCGCCAATTGTCGGAACGTAAGATGTTCTTGGCCAGGGGGGACACTGTGCCGGAAGCTTTGGAGCGCCTAACCGTTGGGAAAGTCTCGCTTGGGAAGATTCGAGCCGGATGGATGGACCTACTGCACCTGGTTGCCTCTATCCGACAAGGACGCTTGACAGCTGGAGAAGCCATCGCCCGCCTTGGCAGCGCGGCGCGGGGCGATCCCGTGCACGCTGCCGCAGACGAGTTGGGCAAGTTGCTTCGTACGATCTTTTTG
>NZ_JBGFFF010000013.1:0-53249 GCF_056175785.1 Acidovorax sp. LjRoot204 | reverse complement strand
GGCCTGCGCTGGGCCATGGGGGGCCGCAATGCCGACAAACTCGCCGCCGTGCGCGACGAAGTGGGCGCCCCCGCCGACACCCCACTGGTCGTAACCGACACCAGCGACCCCGCCAGCCTGCAGGCGCTGATGGACGCCACGCGCCTGGTGCTGACCACCGTAGGCCCCTACCAGCTGTATGGCAACGAACTGGTGGCCGCCTGCGCCAAGGCCGGGGTGGACTATGTGGACCTGTGCGGCGAGCCCGCCTGGATGCGCCAGATGATCGACGCGCATGAAGCCGCCGCCAAAGCCAGCGGCGCGCGCATCGTGTTCTCGTGCGGGTTCGACTCCATCCCGTTCGACCTGGGCGTGTTCCTGCTGCAAAAGGAATTCCGCCACCGCTTCGGCCACCCGGCCCCGCGCGTGCGCGGCCGGGTGCGCAAGATGAAGGGCACCTTCTCGGGCGGCACCGCCGCCAGCCTCAAGGCCACCATGGCGGCCGCTGCCACCCAGCCCGGTGTGCTGGACCTGCTGAAAAACCCCTTCTCGCTCACCCCCGGGTTTGAAGGTCCGCGCCAGCCTTCGGGCAACAAGCCCATGGTGGACGAGGCTTTGGGCGATGGCGTCTGGGTGGCCCCGTTCGTGATGGCCGCCATCAACACGCGCAACGTGCACCGCTCCAACTTCCTGCTGCAGCACGCCTACGGCACCGACTTTGTCTACGACGAAATGCTCATCACCGGCCCCGGCGAAAAGGGCGAGGCCATCGCCAACGCAGTGGCGGGCGACAAGTCGCTGGGTTCGGACCAAGGCCCCAAGCCGGGCGAAGGCCCTTCGCGCGAGGAACGCGAAAACGGCTTTTACGACGTGCTGTTCCTGGGCACCGACGCTGCTGGCAACACCCTGCGCGTGGGCGTGAAGGGCGACCGCGACCCCGGCTACGGCTCCACCTCCAAGATGATCACCGAAGCGGCGGTGTGCCTGCTGCAGGAAGCCACGGAAACCCCAGGCGGCATCTGGACCACCGCCCCGGCGATGGGCGACCGGCTCATCGCGCGGCTGCAGGCGAATGCGGGCCTGGACTTCGCGGTCGAGACGCCTTGAACGCACCGCAGGCCGACGCCCGCATCGGCTGAGGGCTCGGCGCGTCACGGGAGCGCTGCAGCACGCGGCGCCGCCCACCAGTCCGGCGCCTGCCCCGCAGCGCGTCCCGTGGCGCGCCCTTTTCTTGTCGCCCCCTACTTCACTCCCCCACCGCCCTGCAGCCCGCCCAACACGCGTGTGACCAGGGACTGCAGCGAGCCGTCGTTCTGAAAACCGGCAGCCTCCGCACGGGGCGTGTGCAAGGCGGGCAGGCGGCCGAACAGCGTTTCGATGTGGGCGTCGGGCGCATACCGAACCCATTCGGCGGGATCGGCATCCACCGCGCGGGCAATGACCTGCACGACCTCTTCCACTGACGCGCGCAGCACCGGGGGTTGCCAGCACCGTTCGGCCGGCATGCCCTCTGCGGGCAAGCGTGCGGCATGCACCAGGTTATCCAGGCAGCACCCCAGCGACATCCACCATGCCGTGGCTTGCGCCGACACGGTGCAGGTGTACGCCTGCCGCGCCCGCAGGGCATGGAAGATCTGGCTCATGAATGCGGAGCCATGGCCCGTCTCCGCCGGGGGCCGCGCCACGATGCCGGGCAGCCGCAGGCTGCGACCATCGATATCGCCACGCCGGCTGTAGTCCGCCACCAGCAATTCCGCCATCCACTTGTGCACCCCGTAGCTGAGCGTGGGCTGCGGCCACTGGCGCTCATCGACCGCCTGGGCGCCCAGCGCGCCATACACCGCCACCGAGCTGGCAAACACCAGCCGCGGGACGGGTGCCCGCCCTGCGCGCACCGGGCGCGCCAGCCCTTCGCACAAGTCCACGGTGTCCAGCAAATTGGCCTGCACACCCAGCGCAGGTTCACGCTCGGCCAGCGATCCCGGGACACTGGCCAGGTGAAATACGCAGTCGGGCGGATCGTCTTCCAGCGCGTCGAACAATGCGCGGTCGGCAAAACTACCGACATGCCATTGCACGCCCGGCGCGCAAGATGCAACCGGCCCGACGCGGTCCACCAGCGTCAATCGCAAGGGCGTACCGGGCACGAGTGGGGCGGACTGCAACCGCTCGGCCAGGGCGGAACCAATGAACCCGCCAGCGCCGGTGACGAGCACATGCATCAGCGTGCCCCCGTGCCTGCAGCCACCACGCGCTGGTGCACCACGCCAAAAGGCCCCTCACGGCCATCGGGCCAACGCGCCTGCATGCGCACGCTGTCACCATAGCGCATGAAGAGCGTCTTGGCGGCGCCCTCGTCCAGGATCTCGATCACACGCCGCTCGGCCAAGCAGGCAGAGCCCGCATCGCGCGACTGGTTGGACACCGTGCCCGAACCGATGATGGTGCCTGCCGTGAGCCGCCGTGTGCGGGCGGCGTGGGCAATGAGCTGGCCAAAGCTGAAATTCATTTCGCCGCCATGGGGGTGGCCAAACCATTTGCCGTTGGAATCCACATGCAGCCGCAGATGCACCCGCCCGTCCTGCCAGGCATCGCCCAGCTCGTCGGGGGTGACTGCCAGCGGTGCAAAGCTGGTGGAAGGCTTGGCTTGCAAGAAACCAAAGCCCGTCTTCATTTCGTGCGGGCCCAGCGCGCGCAGGCTCCAGTCGTTGATCTGCACGACCAGACGCACGCAGCTCAATGCCGCTTCAGGCGTCACGCCCATGGGTACCGGGCCACAGACGACGCCGAACTCGCCTTCGAAATCGATGCCGTCGGCCTCGCTGGGCATCGGTACGTCATCGTGCGGGCCCAGAAAGTCGTCACTCGCGCCCTGGTACATGACCGGGATCGTGTCGAAATGCGGGATGGGCGGCGTGTTGAAGGCGCGCTCCATCAAGCGTCCATGGTTGAGGAACGCCGACGCATCCAGCCACTGCGGGCTGCGCGGCAAGGGGGCGCTGCATGCGGCGGGATCGAACGCAAAGCTGCCGGTTGCCGTGCCCGCCTCCAGCGCAGCAGCGCGCTCGCGCAGGGCGGGCTCTACAGCATCCCAGTTCTGCAAGGCTGCCAGCAAACTGGTCGCTATCGGGGCGGTTTCGACGGCCTGCAAGCCGGTGGAAGAAACCAGTACCAGGCGGCCGTCCAGGCTGCCGTCTTTCAGAGTTGCAAATCGCATCGCCAGTCCTATCAGGAAGAAGGTGTTTCCAGTCGCAGCCCCGCCGCCCGGATCACGCGGGCATAGCGGTCGGTCTCTGCAGTCAGAAATGCGCCAAACTCACGCGCACTCTGGGTGGGGGCGTCGGCACTGCCCAGCAGGGCCAGCTTTTCGCGCAGCTCGGACTGGGCCAGGATGCGAACGCATTCGGCATTGAGCCGCCCCACGGCATCAGCAGGCATGGTCGAAGGCGCCAGCAGACCAAACCATCCGGTGACCTGAAAGCCCGCCAGACCTGGCGTTTCTGCCACGGTGGGCAGGTCGGCGGGCAAGGAGGACGAGCGCTGTGCGCCGGTCTGCGCCAGCAGGCGGACACGCCCGTCCTTGACCATCGGGGCCACGGCCAGGGCGCTGTTGAACATCAGATTGACTTGCCCGGCCGCCAGGTCGTTGAGGGCGGGCGCAGCGCCTTTGTAGGGCACATGCAGCAGCTGCACACCGGCCTGCTGCGCCAGCATCTCGCCCGCCAGATGCAGCACATTGCCGATCCCGGCCGATGCGTAGCTGACCTGACCCGGCTTTCGCCGGGCCAGCTCGATCAGGTCGGGCAGATTGCGCACCGGCAGGGCTGCTGGCACCGCAACGACCATCGGACCGGGGCTGGCCACCAGGGCTACCGGGGCAAAGTCACGCTGGCTGTTGTAGGGCAGCCGGGGGTAAAGGTTGGCATTGATGGCGTGGGCCGCGCTGACCCACAAAAGGGAATGACCATCGGTGCTGCGCGCCACGGCCTCTGAGGCAATGATGCCGTTGGCCCCTGCGCGCGACTCCACCACCACCGGGCTGCCCAGGGCCTGGCCCAGCTTGTCGGCCAGCAGGCGCGCCACCAGGTCCGAGCTGCCTCCCGCCGCGAACGGCAGGACGATGCGCAACGGCCGCGACGGCCAGGTGGCAGCCCAGGTGCTCACTGGGAGTGCCAACGCACTCGCCAACAGGGTTCTACGGTTCAATCTGCAGTGCACGGTTTTAACTCCCATCGCTGATGGTGGTGCCGCCATCGACCACCAGGTTGTGTCCAGTTACAAAGGCCCCGGCGGGGCTGGCCAGCATGGCGACCACGCCGGCAACTTCATCGGGCTCTCCGGCACGCCGCAGGGGCGTGGCCTGGATGCGCCGCGCCATGAAGGCGCCGTCGGCCATAAGGTGCTCTGCCAGTGGCGTGCGGATGAGGCCGGGCGACACCGCATTGACGCGCACGCCCGAAGGGCCCCATTCCACTGCCAGGTTGCGCGCCAACTGGGCCAGCGCAGCCTTGGTCAAGCCGTACAGGCCAATCGACCGGTTGCCACGCAGGCCGGCAATGYTGGAGATGAGCACGACKCTGCCGCCGCCCCGTGCCGCCATGCCGGGCAGCACCTGCGCACAAAGGCGCGCGGCGGCGCGCAGGTTGATCTCGAAGACCTGCTGCCAGTCGGCATCACTGGCATCGGCCAGCGGCCCGGCCGGCCCCTGGATACCGGCGTTGCACACGAGGATGTCCAAGGGGCCTGCCCGCTCCACAAGCGAAGACAAAGCCGCAGGCACGCCCATGTCGGCGGCGATGCCCAGGGCGTTCGGCAACGATGCAGCGACCTGCTCGCAAGCGAGTGCATCGAGGTCGGAGACCACCACGCGGGCGCCCTGGGCGGACAGGGTGCGCACAATCGCCAGGCCCAGGCCCTGGGTGGCACCAGTCACCAGAGCGGCGCGCCCATGCAGATCAAAGAGGCTCATTCGACCTTGATCCCGGCTTGGCGGATGGCCAAAGACCACCGCCGCGACTCGCTCTGGATGAACTCGCCAAACGCCGCTGGCGCCAGTGACGCAGGCTCCAGGCCCAGCGGCCGGTATCGGCCCAGCACCTCAGGAGATTCCAGCGCAGCCACCACCGCCTTGTGAAGCACATCGACCACTGGCGCAGGGGTACCTGCCCGCACCATGACACCGTTCCAGCCCGGGATATCGAGGTCCGCATGCCCCGCCTCGGTCAGCGTGGGCACCTGGGGCAGCACTTGCAGGCGCTGTTCGCTGCCCACGCTAGCGAGCGCGCGCAACTTGCCTTCGCGAACGAACGGCAGGCTGGATGCCACCACATCACACATGAAGTCCAGGCGCCCGGCCATCAGATCCTGCAGCGCGGGTGCTGCACCCTGGTAGGGCACATGGGTCATGCGCGAGCGCGTCTTCATGCGCAGCTGCTCTGTCCATACATGGGGCTGGCTGCCCTGCCCGTAAGAGCCATAGTTGAGGCCATCGCCCGCAGCGGCGGCGCGCAACAGGTCGGCCAGCGTCTGGAATGGGCTGTTGGCAGGCACAACCACCACCAACGGTGATTTGAACAGGCGCGTGAGGGGCGCAAAGTCCTTGAGGGGGCTGAAGCTCAGTTTGGCGTACAGCGCCGGGTACATGGCCAGCGGGCCGATGTCTGCGTACAGCAGGGTGTGGCCATCGGCAGGCTGCTGCTTGACGTACTGCGCCGCCAGTTGCGCCGCACCGCCGGGCTTGTTTTCCACGACCACCGCCTGTTGAACGCGCTCTCCCAGCTTTTGCACCAGCAGGCGCGACATCGCGTCGCCAAAGCCCCCGGCGGGGTAAGGCACCACCCAACTCAACGGGCGCGCGGGATACGGGGCCTGTGCCCATGCCCAGGGGACCACCGCTGCGGACGCTGCAGCGCCCAGCCATTGACGGCGCGTGCTCATGGCTGCTCCTTGGCAGGTGCGGCCACTGACTCATCAAAGCGCCCATCCACCAGCACAAACAGCATGCGGCACGGCGCGCCCGAACGGTTGGCCCATGCGTGGTTGGTACCCCGCTGCACCACCACGCTGCCGGGGCGCAGTGGCACTTCGCCTTCGTCCAGCACCAGCGTCAGTTCGCCTTCAATCACCACGCCGTAGTCCACCGATTCGGTACGGTGCATCAGCGGGTGGGGGGAGTCGGCCTTCACCGTAGACGCCGCAGCGTCGCCCACCTGGCGGAAGGCGTCGTGCATGCGTTCGGCACCGTAGGCCAGAAACTCCGGCGTGTCCGGCGGGATGTCCACAAACCGGAAGCGCGTTCCACCCTGCGGGGGCGGCAGCACCAGCGGGCCAAGCGTCGGGTCCGGGCCGTTGTCCACGACCGCGGGCGATTCGGAGGTGCTCCACACTTCGTGGAACACGGTGCCTGGGATGGCGGCGATCTCGACCACCGTGGGCAACGGCCCATCGCTGGCAATGATGGCCCGACCTTGCGCGTTGTGACCGGTAACCACGCGGTGGATGGATGGAAAACCCATGAATGAACTCCTGACTCAATCTTCAAAAAATGGCGACCGCGCGCGTCCAGCCTGCCGAGGCGCCGCGGATCTTGTGGGGGAAGCAGCTGAGGGTGAAGCCCGTGGGCGGCAGCGCCTCCAGGTTGTGAAGCTTCTCCAGGTGGCAGTAGCCGATGTCGCGGCCCGCCTTGTGGCCCTCCCAGATCAGGGCCTTGTTGCCGGTTTCCGCCACGCGCTGGGCGGTGTATGAAAACGGCGCGTCCCAGCTCCAGGCGTCGGTGCCCGTGAGGCGCACRCCGCGYTCCAGCAGRTACATGGTGGCCTCGTAGCCCATGCCGCAACCAGCGCCCAGGTAGTCCTTGTGCCCGTAGCGCGAGCCCGCGCGGGTGTTGACCACCACGATGTCGAGCGGCTGCAGTGTGTGGCCGATGCGGGCCAGCTCGGCCTCCACATCGGCAGCGGTGGCCACATAGCCATCGGGCAGGTGGCGGAAGTCCAGCTTCACACCCGGCTGAAAGCACCATTCCAGCGGCACTTCGTCAATCGTGATGGAGGGGCGGGCTCCGCCGTTCTTCGCGTCCTGCGTGGAGTGGAAGTGMCACGGCGCATCCAGGTGCGTGCCGTTGTGCGTGGTCAGCGTCACCCATTCGGCGRCAGCTGCTTCGCCATCGGGGTAGTCCTCAGGCTGAGTGCCCGGGATCATGGCCATGAACTCGGGCAGCGTGTCGGCGTGCTTCTGGTACGTGATCTTGGGCGCCAGGGGGGGCGGGTCGGAGAGGACATCGTTTTCCAGGTAGATGGAAAGGTCCACAAAGCGGCGTTGGGGTTTGGTCATGGCAGGGGTACAAAGCTCACTCAGGCACCACACCCACGGTGCGGGCGAGGGCCTGGTGGATCTGGATTTCGGATTGGTAGAAGTGGTCCAGGGCGGCCAGTGACAGAGGCTCCTGGGGCTCGGTGCCATTGGCGCGCAGAAAGCTCTGGACCTCGGTGTCGCGCAGGGCCACACCAAAGGCCTGGTGCAGGCGACGCACCGCCGCGTCGGGGGTATTGCGCGCCACCAGCAGCGCGCCCCAGGCGGTGTATTCAAAGCCCTTGAGCGCCGCAGACTGCTGGCTCAAGGGCGCGACGTGCGGCAGCAGCGCAGGCGCATTGGCGGCGGTGCTGCCGAAGGCGCGCAGCTTGCCCGTCTCCAGCATGTTCAGCGACGCGCCGCCCTGCGGCACAAAGGACAGATCGATCTGATTGCCCATGAGGTCTTGCACGACCGGTGGCACACCCCGGTACGGCACATGCACCAGCGGCACGCCACACAGGCGCGCCCACTGCGTCCCCATCAGGTGGATCATCGAACCTTGACCGATGTGCCCAAAGGTCAGTGGCTTGCCAGCGGCCGCCGCTTGCCGCGCAATATCCAGCAACTGTGCATGGGTGGTGGCGGGCATGTCGGCCCGGCCTGCCAGCACGTAGCTGGTGCGCCCCAGTGTGCCGATGGCACGCATCTGCTCAGGCTTGTAGCGCGCGCTGGCCAGCGACAACGGGGTGAGGATGGGCTCGGTCTGCGAAACCACCACCACCGTCGCACCATCGGCAGGCGCGTTCAGCATGCGCTGTACACCGATGGAGCCACCGGCGCCCGGCAGGTTCTCGATGACGATGGTCTGACCCAGTTCGCGCTGCATCACTGTCTGCAGCTTGCGGGCGAACACATCGCTGGGGTTGCCCGCAGGCTGGGGCACGATGAAGGTGACGTGCCGCCCCGACTGCGCTCGGACCCACGGCGCAGCCATGCCTGCTGCCGCTGCCACCAGACAGGCGCGGCGGCTGAGCCGAGCCTGCTGGGTCTGCACTGAGGAAAAAGGCGTGCTCATGCCATGCCTTTCACTGCGACTGCAGTACCCGGAGCACGATGAATGCGTGCAAATGCATAGATCGCCACTGCGTCAATCACCAAGGCGGCCACCCCCAAGCTGCCATAGCCCCAGGCCTTGACCAGCGTGCCACCGAGGATGGGCCCAATGGCCGCACCAAACATCAGCATGGCAGGAGTCGCAGCCAGCGCACGGCCACTAGGGTCCAGCCGCGCCAGCACGCCAAAGGCAAAGGTGTGCGTGAAGATCATCACGGCCGCAAACACGGCGGCGGCCGCCGCATAGGGTGCAAACATGGGCGAGTTCATGATCACCACCACCAACAAAGCCTGCAGCGCAGGTCCCGCCAGCAGCACGTTGCGGGCTGCCCAGCGCTTTTCCAGCACCGCCGCCAGGGCCGCAGGGAAGAGGTTGACCACCCCCAGGGCAATGAGCACCCCGGTGACCGCCTGCATGCCATAACCACGGTCGCTACCCACGCGCTCCAGAAAGCTGAAGGTCATGGACTGCACCAATCCCAGGGCCGCGATGCCTGCCACGCCCCACCAGACGGCGGCAGGCAAAGGCGTGGCAGGCGTCCGTGAACGCTCCGCACCACCCGCTATGTCAGGCGCGGGAAACGCCACTGCCGCAGTCATCGCCCCCACCGCCATGACACCGGCAAACACCTGGAACAGCACCGGCCCGCCCTGCTGCGCCACCAGCACCGGCGTGCCGCCAAGGAACACGATGGCAAACACCCCCAGCGCCATGCCCACCAGCGCGAACAGGCGGTGGGGGTTCTGGCTGCGGGCGATGGTGCCATGCGTCACGCTCAGGGCCGCACCCGCTGCCACCCCGGCAACGCCGTGCAACAGGGCCAGCAAGGCAAACTGTTGCGTGGTGGAGGCTGCGGCAAATGCCACGGCAGCGCCAGCAAACCCTGTGGTAGCCACGCTGCGCCCGCGCAGCAACTGGAAGAACGGCGCCAGCACCAGGCTGGCCGCGACGGCCCCGGCCAGAAACAAAGTAGCCAGCAGGCCCGCCTGCTGCGGGTCGAAGCGGTACACCGAGATCAGCGTGCCCACCCAGACCGGCAACGCGACCAGATCGACCATGCCCGCGCAATGGCCCACCATCAGGGCCACGCGGCCCCGCAGCGAATTGGTTGTGATCATGGCGACCTCGCTTCAGATGGGCTGGGCCAGCGCCATGAGGGACTCCCGCATGATGCGCGAGTGCTCTTCCTTGTCGCCACCGTCGATCTCGATCTCGCCCAGGCGTGCCGAGTTCTCCACCACCATGCGGCAGCGCTCCCAGCGGCGGCTTTCAAAGGCCGCCAGCGCGGCCGGCACGTCGCCCGCTGACTGCGCCAGTTCGTCGGCCAGCACCAGCGCGTCCTCGATGCCAATGCAGGCGCCCGATGCCAGGTGCGGCGTGGTGGCATGCACCGTGTCGCCGATCAGCACCACGCGACCGCGTGACCAGGGGCGGGGCATGAGCAACCCTTCCAGCGGGCGGTACACGATCTGCGAGTCCGGGCCGATCTGGCTGCGGATGGCCTGCAGCGTGGGGGCAGGAAAGCCCTCCAGCAGCGCGCGCAGGGTGTCCACAAACGTCGCTGGATCGACATGCTCATTGGTGGGTCGCGGCTCGGTGACGAAGAGGTACATCTCGGTCTTGGAGACCGGGTTCACGCCGGGCTTGATCTGGGGCCCCATCCACATGGTGGCCGTCTCGATCTCTGGCGGCCGGGGCAGCACGGCGCGCCACACCGCCTGGCCGCTGTAGCGCGGCCGTGGGGCGTTTTCAAACACGGCTTCGCGCACCTTGGAGTAGAGCCCGTCCGCGCCGATCACCAGGTCATAGCGCTGGCGCTGGCCGTCGGTGAAAGTCACCAGCACCCCGTCGGCCTGCTGGTCGATGGCAGCGAAGGTGCACCCCAGGCGCACATGGGCACCCGCTGCGCGGGTGGCCTCGGCCAGGATGCGGGCCAGCACCGGGCGCAGGATGGCACCGCCGCCCGGCACATCGTCGCCCGCGATGCGGGGCGTGGGCAGTGTGGCCACCAGGGGGCCATGGGGCAGGTGCAGGTTCACGCCGTCCGAGGCGTTGCCCTGGGCCAGAAAGGCCTCCAGAACGCCCAGGCGTCGAAACGCCCGCAGCGTGGCGCCACCCAGGCTGATGCCGGCGCCATAGCTGCGCCAGCCGGGGTCGATCTCGACCAGATCCACCTGGGCGCCCTGCTTGCGCAGCTCAATGGCCGCTGCCATGCCGGAAAATCCGCCGCCAATAACCAGGATGCGTTGGGAAGATAGGCTCATGGGTTTGTCTCCTTGTTCATTTTTTTGGATTCGCCAGATGGACGTCGCCATTGGCTTGCAGGACCAGGGGTACGGGGGTGAGCGCATCGCCCAGGCACGGCCCCAGAGTGCACACCCCGGTGGCGATGTCAAACAGTGCGCCGTGGGCCGCGCAGACGATGYGGTCACCAGCCGCGTTCAGATACCGGTCCTTGCGCCATGCCATCGGGACGCCATCGTGGGGGCAGACGTTGGCATAGGCATGCAAACGCAGGCCCTGCCGCACGACGATGACCGTGTCCTGGCCGTGGCCTGCGGGGTCAAAGCCCCGCGATGCGCCGTCGGGCAGGTCGCTCCAGTGGCACAGCCTCATGGTGCCGGCTCAATGGTGCGCCTGCGCTGGCGGCGGGCCCGAGGGCGCCCACTTCTCGCGGTGCTGGAACAGGAACAGCTGCGAGGCATCGGCGCTCATCGGCACCTCCCGCGGCGCCCAGGTGTTGTCGTGCTGGTCCATGTCTGCGTCGTATTCGACATGGCAGCCCAGGGGCGAGTTGAAGTACCAGAACCAGTTGCTGCCGAACCGGTGGCGCCCGGGGCCCCAGAAGCTCTGGTAGCCCTTCTCCACAAAGCGGGTGCCGGCCAGCAGCAACTCAGTGGGGCCGCCCATGTGGAAGGTGAAATGCTCGCAGCCTTTCATGAACGGGGGCGTCTGGATCATGAACAGCGTGTGGTGGTCTTGCGTGCCCGCAGGGCGCAGGAAGGGGCCGACGCCTGTGAACCGGTCTGTGCAGACAAAACCCAGGCGGGCATAAAACGCCTCGGCCTTGGCCGCGTCCGGAACGAAGTACACGACATGCGACAGCGAGCGGGGTCGCGCCACCAGGTCTGGCGGCAGACCCAGCGCGTTGGGAGCCCGCTGCGGCGCGGCCCCGGGGGCGTTGACGGATTCGGCAGGCAGCGAAAGCGGCTTGCGCACGGTGACCTGGAACGCGAGGGCAAAGCCCAGGTCGTCCGTGGTGCGCAGCACGTCGCCCTGGCGCACCACCACGCGGTCGCGGGTCAGTTCGGCCTCGATGGCATCGAGCGTGGCCGCGTCGGCTACGCCGTAGATGGTTTCGCGCAGCAGGCTGGCTGTGCCCAGCGAAGGCGGCAACGCCGGGTCGTCCTGAGCGCGTATCTCCACGGCTGTCCCGTCCAGTGCCTCGAAGCGCCCGCCCTGTGCTGTCACCCCGACCGGGGTCAGCCCGTAGTCCGTCAGGTACTGCGCGCAGGCGGCGATATCGTCCACGCCAAAAACCAGCGCGTCGGGTCCAATGATGTTCATCTCTTGATCCTTTGTGGTGTCAGTGGTGCGGTGGGGCTTCAAGCCCTGCAGGCGGTGTGTCCGCCCAGGACTTCTGCCACCCAATCCGCGATGTAGTGGCCCGCATTGATGCTGTTGTCAAAGCTCGCGTGCTGCGAGCCGCCTTCGCGGTCGGTGAACACCTTGAGTTCTCGCCGGGGGCTGTTGACCAGCTGCTCGTAGGTGCGGTGCGCCCACTTCAGCGGGATTTGCGAATCACGCTCGCCGTGCGTGACCAGGAAAGGCACGCGGATCTTCTCGACCACGCCGTCCAGGTGCACGTTCTGCGCGATCCGCATGAAGTCGTCGATGTCCTTGGCACCCCATACCCAGCACACGTGGGCCCAGTAGTGCGGCACCGGGAAGTCGCCTTCTTTCTGCAAGCGGCGCTCTTGCACGTCCCGCCAGTCGTGGTTCGCGCCCCAGGCCACGCCGCAGGCAAAGCGCGGCTCCATCGCCACACTGCGCGGGCAGTAGTAGCCCCCCAGGGACACGCCTTCGCAGCCGATGCGCTTCGGGTCCACGGCGGGGTGTTGCTCCAGCCAGTCCACCACGCGGCTGGCCCAGTGCTCGGTGTCGTACCGCGCGGTCAGTCCGTGCAGACGCAGGGCTTCGCCGGTCCCTGGCTGATCCACAACCAGGGAGGACACGCCACGGTGGACCAGCCACGCAGGCAGTCCAACCAGGTGCTTCATTTCCTTGGTCGAGTCCAGCCCGTTGAGCTGCACCAGAATCGGCGCCCGCTGGCCCGGCCGGAGCCCCTTGGCCGGGTAATAGAGGGCAGAGAGGTGGGTTCCCTCGTACGGAATTTCCACGCGCTCCACTGGATCGCCCAGCAGGGCCGAGCCTTTGAGGAACAGCTCCAGTTCGCGGCGGTAGATGGCCAGGCGGCCCGGTGCGTTGTGCGCCTGCAGCCGCTCAGCGGTGATCAGGTAGCTCGCAGCGCGCCGGTACTTCTCACCGGCCGAAAGCATGCGACCCCGGGCTTCGTCTTCTTCGGCCAGTCCGCAGAGCTTGTCGGCCATGCGCACCCAGGTCTCGCGAAAGGCCTGCGTGCCAGCAGCATCCGGGGCCTTGGCGGCCTCTTGCAGGGGGGCGCACATCTCCTCGATCTCGCCGATGCGCGCGCCCATTTCAATGGCGAGATCGACGGACAGGTTCCAGACGTAGTTGGTGGGGAAATACTTGAACATCTATTTCAGACTCAGGGTTGGGAACTGCGGGGGCGCGGCGTGATGCCGATGCTGGCGAAGAAGCGGGCCGTGGCGGGGTCTGCGAAGTCCGGCACAAAGCGGAAGGCCCGGATCTGGCCGCCCTCGATGCGCAGCACATCGCTGCCAACGATGCGCTCCACGCCCGCCTGCTCGTACAGCGGGCTGCGCACCTCCAGCCGGGCGGTCAACTCACTGGCGCGCACCTCCACCGAAAGCACGGCGAGCCGTGCGCGCGGCTGCACCACGGTCTGGTCGATGTAGAGCGCCAGGCAGGTCGGGTTGTCCATCGGCGCAGTGCAAGCCGGGTAGTCCGATCGCTCGACATCCGGGGCGATCAGCGCACGCACCGCACCCATGTCTGCCGCGTGCACGGCCTGCACATAGCGGTCGAAAACCGCCTGCGGCTCAGCGGGCGCGGCTGCATGGACCAGCGCGCTGGCGGCGAGCAGCGGGGACGCCATCAGGTAATTCTTCATCATGGTGTGCCGTGCGAGATGCGCGAGGTCAGTGCTTGATCCACAGCGGAATGGCGATCCCGATGCCCAGCACGTTGTTCTTGGTGGTATTGGCGGCGTAGAGGCCCCGCTGGTAGCTCAGGCTCACGCTGAAGGGGCCGGCGTTGTAGTTGAGCGAGGGCCCCAGCGCAAAGCTGCGTGCGCGGTTGTCCTGGATGGTGGCGCCGCCTTGCTTGTCGTCCGTGAACTGGTGAAGGTACGAACCCACCATGCCCATCTTCCAGGGGCCGACGTTCCAGCCAGCGGTGAATTCGCCCACATAGCCGCTGCCCGAGCGGTAATGGGTGGTGCTGTTTTCACGGTTCACCATCAGGCGGTTGATGAGGCCAATATCCAGGCCGCTCGGATCGGTGTGGCGAATCCCGAGCACCGGCTGGACCGAGGTGTAGCCGGTGGACACGCTGGGCCGGTGCGGGTCGTAGGAGCCATTGGGCAGCGCGATGTCCAGGCCCGCCACGGCATAGGTCTTGTCTGTCAGGCTCCAGCGCAGCACGGCGGGCGAGACGGTGATGTTGGCCACCCCGCTGTGCCGCTCGCTGTGGCCGGCGACGTCGGTGCGCAAGGAGACGGCAGGAATCACCAGCTGCGAATACAGCCGCGCGCCCAGCACCGTCATGTCGTAGGACGCCAGCAGCCGCGTGGTGGCCGAGGTTGCGCTCAGCTTGAACGGGATGGGTCGCTTGTCACCGTGGTTGTCATACAGACCGCTGGAGGTGGTGTGGTGCACCTGCTCCAGCACAAACAACCCGGGAATGGGCGGCAGGCCGGCCACGTATTCGCCGGTCGATCCGACCGGGAAGGGCGACACGCCCCCTTCGAAAGCCTGGGCCTGGGGTGCACCCAACAGGCTCAGCAACATGCAGCCCGCCGCCTGCCCGGCGCGGGAAAGTACCGTCTTCATCGTTGTCTCCTTTTTCTACGCATCCAGCCAGGCTGGGCGTGTTTTCGCTTTGCTCGACAGGGCCTCGGTAGCACAGGTGGGCCCCTCATCGGGTCTGCCAAGTGGCAGGACGGGAGCGAGATTAAGATCGGCCTTAACTTAGATCAAATGGATTGATTCCATTCGAAGTATTGATCCCATGAATACATCAAGGACTCTGCGGGCCCCTGTTGCATCTGGCTGGGAGCGCGGAAGAAACCACATACCTTGATCGATCCCTGCTGCCCATGCGCTTTAACAAACTGGACCTGAACCTGCTCGTGGCACTGGACGCCCTGCTCACCGAACGCAGCATCAGCCGCGCCGGGGAACGCCTGCACCTGAGCCAGCCCGCCACCAGCAACGCCCTGGCGCGCCTGCGCACCTATTTCGACGATGAGCTGCTGGTGCAGCAAGGCCGCACCATGGTGCTGACGCCGCGTGCCGAGGGGCTGCTGGACCCCGTGCGCGAGGTCCTGATGCGCATCGACAGCACCATCGCAGAAAAGCCCCGGTTCGACCCCGCCACATCCACCCGCAGCTTCACCCTGCTGGTGTCCGATTTCACGACCACGGTGCTCATGCAACCGCTGATCGAGCAGCTGTTTCAGGAAGCGCCAGGGGTGCAACTGCACCTGCGTGCGCAGAACAACCGGCCTGTCGAGCAGCTGGAGGAATACGGGGCCGACGTCCTCATCATTCCCGAGCAATACGCCTCGCCCAGGCACCCGAGCGTCACGCTGTTCGAGGAAACCTACCTGTGCATCACCTGGGAGGGAAACCCCCACATCTCCGAAGCGCTGAGCTTTGACGACTACCTGGCCGCCGGCCATGTGGTGGCCGACTATTCGGGCGCGCGGCACATCCCGGCGTTCGACGGCTGGTTTCTCGAACGCTTTGGCGTGAAGCGCCGCATCGAGATCTCGGCGCCCACCATGGCCGCCCTGCCCAGCCTGGTGATTGGCACCCACCGTGTGGCCACGGTGCACAAACGCATCGCCCTGCGTGCCGTTCAGCTCGGCCTGCCCGTGCGCATCTGGGAGCCGCCCCTGGAGATTCCGCCCATGCGCCAGAAGCTGCAGTGGCACCGGCACCGCGACAAGGACCCTGGGCTGGAGTGGCTGCGCGAGCGGGCCATGGCCGTGGCCGCGCGCATCTAGCCCACGCATGCCGCTGCGCTGCAGTGCGGTGCGTGGGGGGGTGCGCAAAATGTCCCGTTTTGATCGGAAACCTGGCCGAACACCGCCGCTATGGCCGAGGTGTGCAAGCCACAATCGGAGCCCGTCCACGGCCACTTCCGCAACACCATGCCCTCTTCCCTGCGCCCCCGCGACCTCGCCCTGGCCCTGCTCGTCATCGTGGTCTGGGGCCTCAATTTCGCCGTCATCAAGGTGGGCGTGGCCGGTGTGCCGCCCCTGCTGCTGGGAGCGCTGCGCTACCTGCTCGCAGCCTTCCCGGCGCTCCTGTTTGTCAAGCCGCCCAAGGTGCCGCTACGGCTGTACCTGCTGTACGGCATGACCATGGCCGTGGGCCAGTTTGCGCTGCTGTTCACCGCCATCCACATCGGCATGCCCTCGGGCCTGGCATCGCTGGTGTTGCAGTCGCAGTCGTTCTTCACCCTGCTGCTGGCCGCGTGGTGGCTGCGCGAGAAATGGCATGGCAACCAGGTGGCGGGCCTGGCGCTGGCAGGCTGCGGGCTGGTGCTGATCGGCAGCGCGCATGGCGCCTCCATGCCCCTGGCAGGCTTTGCGCTGACCGTGGCGGCAGCCGCCATGTGGGGCTGCGRCAATATCGTCACCCGCGCTGTGGGGCGGTATGGGCCGATGAACCAGTTTGCCTTCATCGTCTGGTCCAGCGTAGTGGCGCCGCTGCCTTTTGTGGCGCTGTCGCTGTGGCTGGATGGGCCCGCCACGGTGTGGGCGGCCGTGCAGCACCTGTCCTTCCAATCGATGGCCGCCGTGGCCTATATCGCGTGGATTTCGACGCTGCTGGGCTTCGGGCTGTGGACCTACCTCATGTCGCGCTACCCCGTGAACCGCGTGGCGCCCTTCACGCTGCTGGTGCCCGTGGTGGGCCTGACCACGGGCTGGGTGGCGTTTGGCGAGCAGTTGCTGCCCGTGCACTTTGCAGGCGCCGGGCTCTTGATGGCGGGCTTGGTGGTCAACGTGTTTGGCGGCCCGGCCTGGGCGGCCATGATGGGACGGCTGCGCGGCGCCCAGTAAGCGGTCGGTCGGACGCAGGCCGCTACACCGCCAGCGGCAACTCGGTGGTCGAGAGCACGTTGCGCAGCACCATGAACGAGCGGACCTGCCGCACSCCCGGCAGGTASAGCAGCTGCTCGGCATGCAGGCGGTTGAAGCTGTCGTTGTCGCGCGTKCGCACSAGCATGAAGTAGTCGAACTCGCCSGTGACCACRTGGCATTCSAKGCAGCCSGAKACYTTKKSCGCSGCCTTYTCRAAMTCGGCRAAKGAATCGGGCGTGGAGCGGTCSAGCACCACSCCAATCATCACCAGCATTCCCGCACCCACCGCCTGGGGGTTGAGCAGCGCCACCACCTTATCGATGAGTCCCAGGCGCCTGAGGCGCTCCACCCGGCGCAGGCAGGCGGGCGGGCTCAGATGCACCTTCTCGGCCAGTGCCACGTTGGAGAGCGACGCATCACGCTGCAGCTGGCGCAGGATGGCTTTGTCGGTACGGTCCAGCTCGGCCGAGACATCAGCCTGCGGCGCATTCTTGGGACGAACTTTTGTTGCGCTCATAGGTCACCCAGAGAAATATTTATCCCTGACATTCTGATCCATCAACCTGAAACACTGAAATTTTGGAAAATTTTGCAACCACTTGACGCGCGTGTTTTTCTACGATGAAGGCACTGCAAGCCCCCCCGCTTGCGCCCCCTCTTCATCGACCGGAACACCGCCATGAACCTGCAGAAATTTGCCCGCCACCCGCTCACCTTCGGCCCCTCTCCCATCACGGCGCTGCCGCGCCTGTCGGCCCACCTCGGCGGCAAGGTGCACCTGTATGCCAAGCGCGAGGACTGCAACTCGGGCCTCGCCTTCGGCGGCAACAAGACGCGCAAGCTCGAATACCTGATCCCCGAGGCGATTGCGGGCGGCTACGACACGCTGGTCTCCATCGGCGGCATCCAGTCCAACCAGACGCGCCAGGTGGCCGCCGTGGCTGCACACCTGGGCATGAAGTGCGTGCTGGTGCAAGAGAACTGGGTGAACTACTCCGACGCGGTGTACGACCGCGTGGGCAACATCGAGATGAGCCGCATCATGGGCGCCGACGTACGCCTGGACGCAGCGGGCTTTGACATCGGCATCCGCCCCAGCTGGGAGCAGGCCATGGAAGACGTGAAGAAGGCCGGCGGCAAGCCCTTCCCCATCCCCGCAGGCTGCTCCGAGCACCCGTACGGTGGCCTGGGCTTTGTGGGCTTTGCCGAAGAAGTGCGCCAGCAAGAAAAAGAGCTGGGCTTCCAGTTCGACTACATCGTCGTGTGCTCGGTCACGGGCAGTACGCAGGCGGGCATGGTGGTGGGCTTTGCGGCCGACGGCCGGGCGCGCAAGGTGATCGGCATCGACGCCTCCGCCAAGCCCGAAAAAACCCATGCCCAGGTGCTGCGCATCGCACAGAACACGGCCAAGCTGGTAGAACTGGGCCAGGAGATCACGGCCGACGACGTGATCCTGGACACCCGGTACGGCGGCCCCGAGTACGGCCTGCCCAACGAGGGCACGCTCGAAGCCATCCGCCTGTGCGCCCGCCAGGAGGGCATGCTGACCGACCCGGTGTACGAAGGCAAGTCCATGCACGGCATGATCGACATGGTGCGCAAGGGCGAATTCCCCGAAGGCTCCCGCGTGCTCTATGCGCACCTGGGAGGGGTGCCGGCGTTGAACGCCTACAGCTTTCTTTTTCGCAACGGCTGATGCGTCCAGCGAGCAGCGACGGCTGGCACAGCTGGCCGGGCTGTCGTTGATCTAAGCACCTATTCAAAGGGCCCTTGACCGCCAGGCAAGGGCCCCGTCCGTACCCCCGATCCAAGGAGCCCCCATGAAGTGCTTGCAGCTTGTCAGTCGGCGTAGCGTGATCCTCGTGGCGGCAGCCGTCGCAGGGCTGGGACTCGGCACGTTACGGCTCGCCCATGCCGACGGTTATCCCGCCAAGCCGGTGCAGTTGGTCGTGCCCTTTCCGCCAGGGGGCGCCGTAGACATCGTGGGCCGCACCATCAGCAAGAAGCTGGGCAACCGCCTGGGCCAGCCCATCGTGGTCGAGAACAAGGCGGGCGCGGGCACCGTGGTGGGTGCGGCGTATGTGGCCAATGCGCCTGCCGATGGCTACACGCTGCTGATCAGCTCCGGCTCCACCTTCACCGTAAACCCCGCGCTGAACGCCAAGCTGCCCTACGACCCCGTCAAAAGCTACGAGCCCGTTGGCCTCGTCGCCCGTGTGCCCCTGATTCTGCTGGCCCACCGCGATGTGCCGGTCAACAACCTCCGGCAGCTGATCGCTGCCGTTCAGCGCACGCCCGACAAGTTCTCCTACGGCTCGTTTGGCAACGGAACCACGGGGCATTTCGCAGCCGAGCTGACCTGGTCGGCCGCGGGCATCAAGCTGATGCACGTGCCTTACCGGGGCAGCGCCCCCGCCATGGCCGACCTGATGGGCGGGCAGATCCCCTTCACCATCGACACCGTGGCGGCAGCACTGCCACAGCTCAAGGCGGGCAAGATCAAGGCCATCGCCGTCACGGGCGCCACGCGGGCCACGCAGCTGCCCGACGTGCCCACGGTGGCAGAAAGTGGCTTCCCGGGGTTCTCGGCCGATTCCTGGCTGGCCGTGGTCGCGCCGCGCGGCCTGCCCGCCGAGGCCAAGGCCAAATTGCACAAGGCCCTGGCCGAGACCCTGGCGGACGCCGAAATCCGCAGCAAGCTCATCGCCGCAGGGCTGGAGCCGTCTTACGCCACGGGCGATGCCGTGCTGGCGCAGATCGAAGACGAGTTGCCACGCATGCGCGCCATTGCCCAGCGCGCGCAAATTCGGGCGGACTGAGCCCGCCCAGCCACGGGCGGCTTGCACTCTTGGCCGTCAGGCCGCCAGCAGCTTCTGCACCCGCTCGCGCAGCAGTATGGGCTGCACCTCGGTCGATGCCACGGCAGAGCCCACATTCAGCCCCACCCGGCTGTAGAACCCCCGGCGAAACGGCCGCACCATGGCGCCACCCTTTTCAATGCGGCTGAAGTACGAGCCCCACAGGTTGGTCAGCGCCATGGGGATCACCGGCGCCTCCACGCCCTCTGCACGCGCACGCTCGATGATCTTCATGATGCCGCCCTTGAACTCCTGCAACTGCCCGTCCTTGGTGATGCCCCCCTCAGGGAAGATGGCCAGCAGGTCGCCTTCGCGCAACACTTGGGCCGCGCGGTCAAAGGCCGCTTCGTAGGTCTTCGGGTCTTCCTTGTACGACGAAATCGGGATCGCCTTGGCCAGGCGGAACAGCCAGCCCAGCACGGGCACGCGGAAGATGCGGTGGTCCATCACGAAGTAGATGGGGCGTGGGCTGGCGGCCATAAGCAGCACGGCGTCCACAAAGCTCACGTGGTTGCAGGCCAGGATGGCCGCGCCGGTGGACGGCAGGTTTTCGTCGCCCTGCACCTTGAAGCGGTATACGAACCGCGACGACACCCAGGCGATAAAGCGCAGCAGGTACTCGGGCACCAGCATGAAGATGTAGAACGCCACCASSGCGTTGGCWAWACCGGTGAACAGGAAGATCTGCGGMAYCGTGAAACCSGCGCCCAGCAAGGCGCCSGCGATGAGCGARCTGCCGATCATGAACAGCGCRTTSAGGATGTTGTTGGCCGCGATGATGCGYGCRCGGTGCGTGGGCTGGCTGCGCAKCTGGATCAGYGCRTACATSGGCACGCTGTACAGGCCCGCRAASAGSSWSAGCAGCGCCAGGTCSRSCATCACGCGCCAGTGCGCGCCCTGGGCCATGAAGGCGGCCAGGCCCATGATCTCGGACGCTGGCAGGCTGCGCGACGCRAARTACAGGTCGATGGMGAACACGCTCATGCCRATGGCGCCCAGCGGCACCAAGCCGATCTCGACGTGTCGGCGCGAGAGCACCTCGCACAGCAGCGAACCCACACCAATGCCGATGGAGAACACCACCAGCAGCAGCGACGCCACCTGCTCGTTGCCATGCAGCACGTTCTTGGCCAGGCTGGGGAACTGGCTCAGGAACACCGCGCCGAAGAACCACATCCAGCTGATGCCCAGSAGCGAGCGGAACACCACGATGTTCTCGTGGGCSAGCTTGAGGTTGCGCCAGGTTTCGGTGAAGGGATTCCAGTTGATGGTCAGGCCCGGATCGGTGGCCGGCACCGAGGGGATGAACTGCGCCACCGCGCGCCCGACCAGTGCCGCCACCACACAGGCCACGGCCACCGTGGTGTGGCCGATGCCCGGGATGGCCACCAGCAGTCCACCCGCCACATTGCCCAGCAGGATGGCSACRAASGTGCCCATCTCGACCATGCCGTTGCCRCCCGTSAGCTCCCGCTCGTTGAGCACCTGGGGCATGTAGGCAAACTTGACCGGGCCAAACAGCGTGGAGTGCACGCCCATCAAGAAGGTGCACAGCAGCAGGATGGGGATATTGCCCGCAATGAAACCCAYGGCCGCCACCAGCATGATGGCGATCTCCAGGTTCTTCACGAAGCGGATCATCTTCGTCTTGTCGTACTTGTCGGTCAGCTGGCCCGACGTGGCCGAGAACAGCAAGAACGGCAGGATGAACAGGGCGCCGATCACCAGCCCCGCCATGGCCGGCGGCAGCCAGTCCACACTGAGCTGGTAGGTCACCATCACCGTGAAGGCGAACTTGAAGAGATTGTCGTTGGCCGCACCCGAAAACTGCGTCCAGAAGAAGGGTGCAAACCGCCGCTGACGTAGCAGGGCAAACTGGTTCGGGTCCTCGTGCGTGGGTGCGGGGGCCACGCTGGTGGAGGCGGTGTCGGGGCTCATGCGTTTCTCCTCGTTTCCGATGGGTTGGCTTGTTGGAATTTTCCGGACCTGCGCTTCATGCGCCGGATCTGCGGGCGACACCCACGGCGTGGGCGCCATTCTGCCCGGACGGCATGACCAGCGGCATCGCCGCCGCGTCACTGTGGCGCAAAGCCACCAGCGCCCCCAGTGCCGTCAGCACCGGCCAGGCCGCGCCCGCCGCCAGCACATGCTTGAGGCTGTGGCCTGACACCCATCCGCCCGTGGCCTCGAACACCGAGTGGTCTGCCGCCTCCAGCAGCTTGGCCAGGGCGTACAGCACCACCACCACGCCCAGGTGCAGCGCCAGGCCATCGACCCGGCGTGGAAGGCATGCCAGCCCCAGCACCACCAGCAGACCGCCCAGTTGCACCACGGCCCAGGGCAACAAGTTGCCTGTGTGCACCCAGACCCACACGGCCATCGGCCCGGCCAGCAGCACGGCGCCAGCGGCGGCCACGCCCGCCCGCGCGCTCACCCGGCTGGCAGCCGCCAGACCCAGCAGCCCCGCAAAGGGCAGGACCATGCCCAAACGGTCCCACAGCAGGCCTGCGTCCTGCGGCTGCCAGTGGTACAGAGCAGAGCCTGCGGCGGTGCACAGCAGCCCGCCAAAGAACAGGGCGGCCAGCGCACGGGAGGTGGCGTCCAGCGTGGCCGGCGGCACACGGCGCAGCACCCACCAACCCCATGCACCTGCCAAGGCGAAGGCCAGGTTGCTCAATACATCCAGCGCACAGGGGATGCCCCATAACGTGCGCTGGTCGGCAAAGTCATGCTGGTGCGCACTGGCGGGCAGCACCGGGCCGAACAGCGCCAGGGCAAGTAGTGCAGTCGCGCCCAGCAGCAAGCCGGTTTCGGCACCCGACAGTCGCGACAGCGTTGCCAGGCCGCGCGCACGAAGGGGAGTCACAGGGGAAGAAGACATCACACACACCGTAGAAAGTGAACGATGCCGCGCAGTGTGGGCAGCGGCCGCATCGGCCGCCTTAAAAAGTCGCGCAAGGGGCTACCCACGCACCTTCAGGTATTGATAATTGATACCCAGGAGTCCCCAACCCATGAGCACGACCGCCGACCTCGTCACCGCCCTGAAAAAAGAACTCAAGACCGCGCAGATGACCTACGCCGACCTGGCGCAGGCGCTGGGCATGGCCGAGTCCAGCGTCAAGCGCATGCTGGCCAAGGGAGACATGCCGCTGTCGCGCATCGACGCCATCTGCCGCGCGCTGGCGCTGGACTTTGCCGACCTGGCGCGGCGCGTGGCCGACGAGCAGCCCTTGCTGAAAGAGCTGACCCACGAGCAGGAAAAGGCCGTAGTGGCCGACAAGAAGCTGCTGCTGATGGCAATTTGTGTGCTGAGCCAGTGGACGCTGGAGCAGGTGACCGGCTACTACCGCCTGACCGAGGCCGAAGGCATCAAGTACCTGGCGCAGCTGGACCGCATCGGCATCATCGAGCTGCGGCCGCTCAACCGCTACCGCCTCAAGCTGGCCAAGACCTTCCGCTGGCGCCCGCACGGCCCGGTGATGAACTACTTCCGCGACCATGCGCTGCTGGACTACTTTGCGGGTGGCTTTGACGGACTGGGCGAAGGCGTGCTGCTGGTGCACGGCAACATCAGCCGCAGCCTGGCACCCGCCTTCATGGAGCGTATGCAGCGCGTGGCGCAGGACTTTGCSCAGCAGCACCWGRCCGACCAGAAGCTGCCCGACCGCGAGCGCGAGGGCTACACSCTGCTGCTGGSSATGCGSAGCTGGGAGTTCGAGGCGTTTGCCAGCATGCGGCGGTAAGCGTCCCGCCGATTTCGCGGGCACCTGCAAGCGGCAGCCGTCGCTGCCAGCCAACTTCTGCCCTTGGTTGAGCGCAGCGGCCGCCTCACAGGTGCGGGGACTGGCCGCAGTGCCATGAACCAGCCTCCAATCACTATCTTTTTGATAGCTATCAGCACATGAAATATATGCGCTTGGGGCTAAAACGCCTCAAAAAACCTCCTTGCGCCCGGCAAGAGGTGGCTTGACGCCACAAACAGAAATAACTATTCTTTAAATTGTAAATTTAATCAATTTAAGAATAGTCAAATGAAAACCACCCGCCAGCAGCAAGACGCCACGCGCCGCCAGATCGTGGCCAGCGCGGTGGACCTCATGACCCGCCAGGGCTTTGACGGCACGACGATGAAAGACATCGCGCGGGCCGCCGGCATTGGCGACGCCACGATCTACAAATACTTTCCGACCAAGGATCGCATCGTGCTGGGCTACCTGGACGACGTGGCCCACCAGGCGCTGGCCGACACGCTGCAGACGCCGGGCTTTGCGGGCTACGGCCTGCAAGAAAAGCTGCAGCGCCTGACCGATGCCGTGCTGGAGCGCCTGCTGGCCGACCGCGAGTTCGTGGCCCAGGTGCGCGGCCTGRCCCGGCGCTCGCCGCTGTCGATGCTGGCCGAGCCGCTGGCAGCGCGCCAAAACCTGCGCGATGCGGTGGCGAGCTTTCTGGAAGCCGCCGAGGCCAGCGGCGAGATCGAGCCCTGCGACTTCAAGGGCCTGGCGGGCAGCCTCTACACCGACTACCTGGCGGGTGTGGTGAGTTACTGGCTGGCCGACACCTCCGACGAATTTGCCGACACCACGCAGCTGGTGGACCTGTCGCTGGGCGTGCTGGTGCAGGCGCTGCGCGGCGGGCTGGTCAACCGCGTGCTGCAACTGGGCGGCTTTGTGCTGCGCAGCCAGATGGCCCGCGTGGTGCAACACGGCAGCGGCCTGATGGGCATGCTGCACATGGCCCAGCAGGCCATGGCCAGCGCCCCCACAGCCCGGGCACCTGCTCCCATGGCAGCCGCCGCCGCAAGCCCGGCCACCACGCCTTCGCTGCCCCCTCGCACGCAGCGCAAGCCCCGCGCTGCCACGCCCCCCACCGAGGCACCGGCCGCCCAGCCCAAAGCCACGCCTCGCAAGAAAAAGAGCGCTCCATGAATGCGACCCCTGCCCTCGCCGCGCCCACCACCGCGCGCGCCACACAAGTGCCGCCCGGCACCGCCATCCACGCCACACTGCCGGGCGCAGATTTTTTTGATGCCTACGAGGTGGCCGACCGGCACCCCACACGCTCTGCCCTGCAGTCGTGGCTGGACGTGGCGGCCCGCACCCCGGCATGGACCCGCGCCCTCATGTTCGTGCGCAACAAGGCCGTGCGCCTGGTGGGCCTGAAGGACCTGGGCCAGCTGCACGATGACCATCCACCCGCCAGTGGCCAGCCTCTGCGCGACGCGCGCAGTTACCGCGTGGGCGACCGCGTCGGCATCTTCCGCATCCGGCATCTGAGCGACACCGAGGTGGTGATGGGCCAGGACGACAAACACCTGGACGTGCAGGTGTCCATCTGCAAACAGCCCGCCGCCCCTGGCGCCACGCCCCGCGTGGTGCTGAGCACGGTGGTGCACATCCACAACACACTCGGCCATGCCTACATGGCGGTGATCACGCCGATCCACCGTGTCATAGCGCGCGGCACAGCGCAGCGCCTGGCAGACCATGGCCAAAACTGAGGCGGAAGCACCCCGCACCGGCAAGCTGGCCCGCAGTGCCATCACGGGGCTCGCAGCAGCGCGCATCGGCATGGCCGAGCTCTCGCACCGCACACGCAAGCGCTCGGCCCAGGCGCAGACCGAGCACGAGGCGGCGCTGGGCCGCATCTTGTTTGGTGCGCTGGGGCAGCTGCGCGGCTCGGCGCTCAAGGTGTCACAGCTGCTCAGCATGCACCCGGGCCTGCTGCCCGACGGCGTGCGCAGCGAACTGGCTCGCGCCCACCACCAAGCCCTGCCGCTCAACCGAGCCCTGGTGGGCCGCGTGTTCCGCCAGGCCTTCGGGCAGGAGCCAGAGGCGCTGTTCGACCACTTTGAACCCACTGCGTTTGCCGCCGCCAGCCTGGGCCAGGTGCACCGCGCACAGCTGGCCGGCCACGGCACGGTGGCTGTCAAGGTGCAGTACCCCGGCATTGCCGCCACCATTGCGAGCGACATGCAACTGATGCGCGCCGCGCTGCGCGCGCTGGCCCACACCGACATGCCTTTGCCTGCGGATGCCGTACTGGACAGCGTGATGGCCGAGATCGAGGCCACGCTGCTGCGCGAGGTGGACTACCTGCAGGAGGCTGAACAAATGCAGTGGTTCGCCCAGCACGCGGCCAGGCCAGGCGTGGTGATGGCGCAGCCCCTGCTCTCGCACACGCGGGCCCAGGTGCTCACGCAGCAGTTTCTGCCAGGCCAGCCGCTGCAGGCCTGGCTGGCCACACAGCCATCGCAGGCGCTGCGTGACCAGGCTGGGCAGCACCTGTGGGACTGGTTCATGCACTGCATTTTTGTGCTGGGGCGAGTGCATGCCGACCCGCATCCGGGCAACTTTCTGTTCGCGCCCGATGGCACGGTGGGCGTGCTCGACTTTGGCTGCACGCGTGCCCTGCCCAGCGCATTCCGGGCGCAGGTGGTGCAGGCGTGGTCGGCCCTGCTGCGCGCTCCCGCCGACCCCGCGCGCACCGCGCAGGTGCTGCAGGCCTACCAGGCGCTGGGGCTCTTGCGCAAGGACCTGACCGTGCAGGCCTACACCAGCGAACTCGCCCCCGCACTGGCCGAGATGCAGGCCTGGCAGATGGAGCCCTTCACCCAGCCGGTGTTTGACTTTGGCACCAAGACACCGCCGCCCATCACCCCCGGCCAGCACCAGCGCGTGCTGGGCCAGCACCTGGCCCACGTCCCTGGCGAGATGCCCGCATTCGAGCGCATGTGGATGGGGCTGATGCACCTGCTGACGCAGCTGGGTGCCCGCGTGCACACCCGAGCCAACGAGGCGCTGGCCATTCACCCATGACCAACACGGCGCTGACCCTGGCGGCAGCCGGGCTGGCCCTGGTGGGTGTGGCCCATTCGGTGCTGGGAGAGCTTCTGTTGTTTCGCAGCCTGCGCACGCAGGGGCACCAAACGGCGGGGCGCATGGAGCCCGGCACTGCGCGGCAGGTGCTGCATACCCCGCACCTGCGCATCCTGTGGGGCACTTGGCATGTGGCCTCGGTGCTGAGCTGGGCGTTGAGCGCCCTGCTCTGGCGCCTGGGCACCGCGCCTTGGGACGCTGCCCTGGGCGCCTGGGCCGCCGATGTGGTGGGCCTTGCCACCCTGGCCAGTGGCGTGCTGGTGTTCTTTGCCACGCATGGCAGACACCCGGCATGGTGTGCGTTGCTGGTGATTGCGGCTCTGGTGTGGTGGCGCTGAAGCAAGCCATCGGGGGCGGGTGAATGGGGGACGCCGACGCAGGTTGCCTGGGCAAGCGTGACAAACATCACGCTGCAACCGTTTGCCTCCGAAGTCGGCAACACAACTTCACAAAGCTTCGCAATGGGACTACACCGGCTTGACGCAGCCTGCGCACCATGAAGTCTCCGGTTCCGCAAGGAATCACATCTGAGGAGAACCTTATGGCCCGCAAAGCACTTGCCGCTGTGTCCATCGCCCTGCTGTCGCTGGGCGCCGCGAGCGCGGCGCAGGCGCAGACCAGCGCCACCGTTGTCATCCAGGCTGGTACACCCGTCTACCGGCAACCCGCCCCGGTACTTGTGCAGTACCAGGCACCTCCCCCACCCCGCTACGAGGTGGCACCCCACCCGCGCCGCGGCATGGTGTGGGTGCCCGGCCACTGGGAGTGGCGCGGCCACCGCCATGTGTGGATGCAGGGCTACTGGGTGAAGGCCCGCCCGGGCTACCACTACCGCGAGCCCCGCTGGGTCGAACACGGCGGCCGGTGGAACATGCAGCCCGGGGGCTGGGACCGCGATGGCGACGGTGTACCGAACCGCCATGACCGGGACCGCGATGGTGATGGCGTGCCCAACCGCTACGACCATCGCCCGGACAACCCATACCGCCGTTAAGCCGAGGGGCAGCCGCCTGCGGTAGCGCGCAGGCCAGCCCCAGAGCGCCCCCCTGCGCCTACGCCAGGGGCGGCATCGCGCCTACAGCGCGGCGCAAGGTACCCGTGCACCATCGATACACCCGGTTCCGCATCGAACCACCCACAGGAGACACTCATGGCCCGCCACCCGCTCACTGCAGCATCCCTCGCGCTTATGGCGTTTTTGGCCTTCGCTCCTGCGCAGGCCGCCACCCAGGGCACTGTCATCATTCAGTCCGGCCAACCCGAGCGCGGCTACCAGACTGCGCCCACCTACCAGGTGATTCCTGCGCCGCCACCTCCGCGCAATGAAGCGATGCCCCGCCCTCGCCGAGGCCAGGTATGGGAAGAAGGCCACTGGGAATGGCGTGGCAACCGCCACCACTGGGTGCGCGGCCACTGGGTGCAAGCGCGCAACGGCTACCAATATCGCCAGCCCCAGTGGATCGAACGCGAAGGCCGGTGGGAGATGCTACGCGGTGGCTGGGACCGCGACGGTGACGGCATCTCCAACCGCAACGACCGGGACCGCGATGGCGACGGTGTGCCCAACCGCCGTGACAGCCAGCCGGACAACCCGCGCCGCAATTGAGGGAGCAGCTCCCGCCGCGACCAGGGCGCTGAGCAGGCTCCGTCCCCGCGGTAGCGGCAGACACTGCTACCGCAGCAACAACACAGCCTGACCGAGCCCCGGAAAGTCCGCCACCACTTCGGTACCTGGCGCCACCAGCACGGTGCCGGTGCACGACCCCGTGGTGACCCACTGCCCCGCGCGCAGCCCGCCCAGGCTGCGCGCGCCTTCGTTGGCCAGCCACACCAGCAGCCGCAGCGGGTCGCCCGCCGGATTGCCCCAGGTGGCATGCTGCACGGCCACTGCCCCGTTCACCGACAAGGTCACCGCTTGCGCCAGGGGCTGCACGGCGGCCACATCGTTGGTGCCAGTCCCCACAATCAGCGCCCCGTGGCAGGCCTGGTCGGCCAGACGGCTCCACTCGCCCTGTTGCGCCCATGCAGCAAAGCGCGTGTCGCACACCTCAATGGCGGCGCGCACCGACACCACCGCCGCCAGCACCTCGGCGGCGCTGTAGGGGGTGGCGCGGGCGGGCAGGTCAGCCCCCAGTTCGTACACCAGCTCCGCCTCCACGCCCATCACGGCAAAACCCGCGGCAGACAGAGCAACCACCTCACCCTCTGCGGCCACCCACACCGAATCGCGCGTGAGAGCGGCCCGCGCGGGTTGCGCCTGGGGCGACGCGGCGCCGACCTTCCAGCCTGCGATCTCCCCGCGCGCACGCACCACGGCGTCCTGCACCGCGTAGGCCTCGGCGGCATCGCGTGGGCGAAGCCCTGCGGGAAAGTCCAGCGGGCGGGGGGTGCGTCCCTCCCGGGCCTGGGTAATGACGGCGGCGCTGGCGACAGGGTCCAAAGTGGCGGGGGGCATGGCAAAACTCTCAGTGGGACGAGGGGTCGGCGGATTATCGGCACCTTCACCAGCGGCCCCGCCCCGCTGCATCAGCAACGATTGCGCCCCATTAGCAGCCGGAGTTGATCTTGCGCGCAGGCTTGGCCCCTAGAATCGGCCTCGCAGGAGAGCACGGCAGCCACAGGCCGCCGCTGCACCGAAGGCGCAAACTCCCATACACGCTCAGGTCCCGTACTGCACCATTCATCAAAGCCGTCTGGAGAGCCGCTTCGCGCAACGCGAAGCGCACCGAAGGAGCAAGCCGCAGCCCGGGTGGGTGGCGGTGAATCTCTCAGGTACCAAGGACAGGGGGAGCGGCAGCTAGGGCATTCATGCGCCAGCTGCACGCTATTGAATTCATAGCTGCCAGCGCATGTTGTTCTAGCGCCAGAGCCCAGAAAGGCTTTGAAAATCATGCGCGTGATCGTTTTGGGCGCCGGCTTGCTCGGCGTGACTTCGGCTTATTTCCTTTCGCAACTCGGCCACGAGGTGACCGTCATCGACCGCCAGGGTGCGCCCGGCGCCGAAACCAGTTTTGCCAACGGCGGCCAGATCTCGGTGAGCCACGCCGAACCCTGGGCCAACCCCAGTGCGCCGCTCAAGGTGCTGCAGTGGCTGGGCAAAGAGGATGCTCCGCTGCTGTTCCGCCTGCGCGCCGACATGCGGCAATGGCTGTGGGGCCTGTCCTTCCTGCGCAACTGCACGCCCGCGCGCACGCGCCACAACATCGAGCAGATCGTGCGCCTGGGCACCTACAGCCGCGACACGCTGCAGCAGCTGCGCGCGGCCACCGGCCTCCAGTACGACCAGCGCACGCAGGGCATCCTGCACTTCTATACCAACCAAAAAGAATTCGACGGCGCCCTGGCCCCTGCCGAGCAAATGCGCCAACTCGGCTGCGAGCGCCAGGTCATCAGCGCCGACGAGGCCGTGCGCATCGAGYCTGCGCTGGCCCACATCCGCCCGCAGCTGGCGGGCGCCACCTTCACGGCCGAGGACGAATCCGGCGACGCCAACCAGTTCACGCGCGAGCTGGCCAAGCTGTGCGAGGCGGCGGGCGTGCAGTTCCGCATGGGCCACCACATCACCGCGCTGCGCGAGGCAGGCGGCCGCATCGACCATGTGGAAGTGACCAATGCCGAAGGCCGCTTCGAGCGCGTGCGCGGCGATGCGTTTGTGCTGGCCATGGGCTCGTTCAGCCCGCTGCTGGCGCAGCCACTGGGCATCCAGCTGCCCATCTACCCGGCCAAGGGCTACTCGGTGACCATGCCGGTCAAGGACGCCAGCAAGGCGCACCAGGTGAGCCTGACGGACGACGAGTTCAAGCTCGTGTTCTCGCGCTACACCAGCGAACGCGGCGGTGATCGCCTGCGCATTGCCGGCACGGCCGAGCTGAACGGCTATGACCGCCACCTGAACCAGGTGCGCTGCGAGGCCATCGTGCGGCGCGTGGAGCAACTCTTCCCTGGCGCGGGCGACGCGAGCCAGGCCCAGTTCTGGAGCGGCCTGCGCCCCGCCACGCCCAGCAACGTGCCGCTGATCGGCAAGACGAAGGTGGGCAACCTGTTCCTCAACACCGGCCACGGCACGCTGGGCTGGACGCATGCCTGCGGCTCGGGCAAGGCGTTGGCCGACATCGTGAGCGGCCGCGTGCCCGAGGTGGACTTTGCGTTCCAGGGCTTGCAGGGGCGCGCGGCGGGCGCGGCGCTGGTGCCGTCGCGCACGGCGGCCTGAAGCAGCGCGCGATTGCAGCGAGGCAAGGCTGCTGCAACCGCCGCGAGAGGCTGCGCCTACTTGGCGGCGCCTGTGGCGTGTGCCACAAACTGCGCCACGGCCAGCATGTCCTTCTCGCTCATGCGCTCGGCATAGGACGGCATCACGCCGATGCCTGCCTTGAGCGCACGCAGCACACGGCCGGCGTCGGGTTTCAGCTCATCCAGCACCGGGCCTACTTGGCCCTCGGCCCCGGCGGCCTGCAGTGTGTGGCACACGGCGCAGGCGGGCTGGATCTTGGTGAACAGCTCCTTGCCCCGCGCCAGTTCGGCAGGGTCGGCGGCCCAGGCCGACGCACAGGCGCCAGCCGACCACACCGCCACGGCGAGGCGGCGCGCTCGGTTCAATCCACCCATGTCAGGCCACAGTCACGGTAACGGCGTGGTCGCGCCAGCTGGCGTTGTTGTAGCCGCCCAGGTTTTCCTCGCGCTGCTCGGCCTGCACATTGCCCGCCGTGTCGGTGGCGCGGCTGGCCAGCACATGGGTGCCCGCCTCCAGGCGCACGGGCAGCGCAAACTGCCGCCAGGCAAAGGGGCCCAGGTCGGGGCCGATGAGCTTGGCCGCCAACCAGGTCTTGCCGCCATCGGCCGACACCTCCACGCCCTTGATGCCGCGCGTGCCGCCAAAGGCCACGCCATGCACCTGCACCTGTCCGGGCTTGAGTGCCCCCTTGTCGGGCAAGGGGCCGTTGATCCACGACTTCACGCCCATCTCCCACACCGAAGGCTGGTCGGGGCTGGCCTTGCTGCCGGGCGGCGACATGCGGTAGCCGTGCGACATGATGCGCGCCTGCGACTGTGCGCTGGTAAACGCAACGCGCTTGACGTACTTGATGTTGTTCACGCCCTGGTAGCCGGGCACCACCAGCCGCAGCGGGCCGCCATGCGCCAGCGACAGCGGCTCGCCGTTCATCTCCCAGGCCAGCAGGGCGTCGTCCATCGCCTTCACGGGCACCGAGCGCTCCACCAGTACCGACAGCGGGTCCACACCTTCGGGCAGCTTCTCGCCCCCCGTGCCGGTCAGGTAGGCGGCACCATCGGCCAGCCCGCCCAGGGCGGCCACCACGTTGCGCAGCGGCACACCGCTCCAGACCACACAACCGGCAGCGCCCACCGACCAGGGGGTGCCGCTGGGCTTGCTGGGGAAAAAGCCCCGGCCATTGCCCGAGCACTGCAGCACGGTGGCCACGGTCTCCACGCCCAGCGTCTTGAGCTCCGCCAGGGTCAGGCTGCGCGGGCTCTTGACCCCTTCGACGGACACCGTCCACGCGTCGCGGTTGTCCAGGATGGCCGCGTCGGGCGCAGGCAGGTTGTTGCGCACGTACAGCTGGTTGGACGGCGTGATGACGCTGGTGCCGAACGCGGAGCGGCGCGTCTCCAGGGTGCTGCTGCTGTGCACGATCAACGCATCCGGCGACTTCCACCCCGCATAGGCGGGCAGCGGCTTGGCCGCAGAGGCTGCGGCCTGCTGGGCCCGCACACTGCCCGTCCATCCGGCCAGGCCCAGCGCGCTCAGGGCGGCAGCACTTCCGGCCAACATGTGGCGGCGCGGCAGGGTCATCGAATCTTTCATGGAAACGTCTCCAAATAGTGGGGTGGACAAAACCTTGTGGCCCCTCGCCATTGGGCGGGGACGGGGGATCGGGTCAGCCCGCATTCTGTGCGGTCACTCCTCCTGCCGCACGCACGGCATCGTTAGCAGAAGTAACAAGAACAAAAGATCGGAAACATTCGTACGCAGGTGCGGGGGGCGTGGGCATATTCGCGCTTTGTTTTGGGGAGAGGAGCAGCGCAATGAACACCACCAGAAAACCGACCCGAGGCCCGCTGGGACTGCTACTTGTCCTATGGCTGGGATGCAGCGCAGCACAGGCCCAGCTGACGGCCATCGTGGCCGTGGAACCCACCGCCCGCAAGGCGGCGCATTCCATCCTGCGCACCGCTGCCGAATCAGGCCTGTCGAAAGCCGCGGGCCAGTCGGTGGCACTGACGACCAGCGACGATATGGCCGACGTGATGCGCGCCACCCGCAGCGCGGGCTATGACATCTTCATTGGCCCTGCCCAGGTGGCTGCGTCTGCATTGCAACGCGGCTACGAACTGGTGGGCGCTACGCAAAAATCAGACAGATACCTGCTGGTCGGGCTGCAGCAGTTGGCGGCAATGCCTGCGATGAAGGGCCGCAGGCTCTACCTGCCCCAGCAGGACTCGGTCTATACCTACATGGCGCGCGGCATGCTGAACGAGGCAGGGCTGTCGTTCCAGGACCTGCGTGCCGTGCAGTACGAAAAATTTCCCCAGGCGGGCCTCACCGCCCTGACCCTGGGCACGGCCGATGCCACCGTGGTGCGCGAGGACGACTGGGCCGAATGGTCTGCGGCGCACCCCGGCATCGCGCGGGTGCTGGCCACGTCGCAGCCCGTTCCGGGCGGGTTCTCCATCGTGGTGAAAAAAGACCTGCCGGCGGATGCGCGCAACAAGCTGGCCCAGTGGTTCAACGCGTCGTCCTCCGCCAGCGGCCTGCCGCCAGTCTCCGTGCGCCCAGAGGCGGTGGAATACCGCCGCGTGGCCGAGCTGGGACTGTTCACGCCCACCAACCTGCCTGGGGTCAACCGTGTCACCGCGCGCGAGGCCCAGACCCTGCTGGCGCAGGGCGCCACGCTGGTGGACACCCGCACCGAAAAGGAATTCAAGACCAAGCGCATCCGCGGGGCCGTATTCGCTGCGTATGTGGAAAAGAGCCTCAAGGACGTGGCCTTCAATGCCGCGCAGGATGACTTCCAGGCGCTGGACAAGCTCCAAGGGCTGGACAGAGCCAAGCCGGTGATTTTTGCGTGCAATGGCGCCGAATGCTGGAAGTCCTACAAGGCCGCCAAGGTAGCCTCCGCCAAGGGCTTCCAGTCGGTGTACTGGCTGCGCGGCGGGTTGCCCGAATGGGACGAAACCGGCCTGCCAACCGAAGGTGGCTAGGAGTCTGCGCAAGGCCTCTGGCCCCTGTCCTTACAATTGGTCGCTTCTCAACTCCCAAGGGCGCGCAAGGCGCCCTTTGTATGGAAATAGCAATACTGTTCGCCCTCATCTGTCTCAACGGCCTGTTTGCCATGTCAGAGATCGCTCTGGTCACGGCCCGCAAAGTCCGGTTGCAAAAGCTGATTGATGAGGGCGATAGCGGTGCCGCCGCGGCCGTGAAGCTGGGCGAAGACCCCACGCGCTTCCTCTCCACCATCCAGATCGGCATCACGTCGATCGGCGTGCTCAACGGTATCGTGGGCGAAGCCGCGCTGGCCGCGCCACTGGCCTCGTGGCTGGAGCGCCTGGGGGTGCCACTGCCCTACGGCGGCTACGCGGCCACGGGCCTGGTGGTGGTGCTGATCACGTACTTCTCCATCGTGGTGGGCGAACTGGTGCCCAAGCGCATCGGCCAGTCGTACCCCGAGACCTTTGCCCGCCTGGTGGCACGGCCCATCAACTTTCTGGCGCTGGCCACCAAGCCGTTTGTGCTGCTGCTGTCCACGTCCACGCGCACCCTGCTGCGCCTGCTGGGCGTGAAGGAAACCAGTGGCAGCCCGGTGACCGAAGAAGAGATCCACGCCATGCTGGTCGAAGGCACCACCGCCGGCGTGATCGAGTCGCACGAGCACACCATGGTGCGCAACGTGTTCCGCCTGGACGACCGCCAGATCGGCTCGCTGATGGTGCCGCGCGGGGATGTGGTGTGTCTGGACATTGATGCGCCGTTTGAAAACAACCTCCAGTGCATTGAAGAGTCCGACCATGCGCGCTTCCCGGTGGTGCGCGGCGGCATGGACAACATCCTGGGGGTGATCAACGCGCGCCAGTGGCTGTCCCGCACCCTGCGCGACAAGGCGCGTGGGGGCCTGGCCGACCAGCCGCTGCAAACGGCGCTGTATGTGCCCGAAACCATCACGGGCATGGAGCTGCTGGACAACTTCCGCCTGTCGGACGTGCACATGGCGTTTGTCATCGACGAATACGGCGAGGTGCAGGGCATCGTGACGCTGCAGGACCTCATCGAGGCCATCACCGGCGAGTTCCAGCCGCGCGACCCCGAGACCTCGTGGGCGCTGCAGCGCGAGGACGGCAGCTGGCTGCTGGACGGCCACATTCCCGTGCCCGAGCTGAAGGACCGCCTGAACCTGGACGCCGTGCCCGAGGAAGAGCGCGGCCGCTACCACACACTCAGCGGCATGATCATGCTGCTGACCGGCCGCCTGCCCAAGGTGACCGACACGGTGCAGTGGGAGGACTGGAAGCTGGAAGTGGTGGACATGGATGGCAAGACCATCGACAAGATCCTGGCCACGCGGCTGACGCCCGAGGAAAAAGCCGAGTCCGACGAGAACGGCGCGGGCTGACCGGCGTTGACGATGGCGGGGGCTGCTGCGCCAGCCAGCCCCCCTCCCCTCGTCTACCTCAGGACGGCAAGGGCTCGCCGTCCACAAACACGGTCAACACACCGGTGTAGCCGTACAGATGGTGGTGGGCGATCTCGCCGCCCGCAAAAAAGCCGGCCAGTGGCACATCGCCCAGCGCATGGCGCACGATCTGCAGCTCGGCGCTGGGCCCGCCAAAATGCGGCCCGCCCCGGCCCGAGCAGCTCACATAGATCGCGCCGCAAATGCGCCGCCCCGTCTGGGGTTGCGCTCCAGCATGTCCGTCAACGCCCGGTGCAGCGGCCAGTTCCCCTGGCGCGCCGGACGCCACCATGGGCGCGGGCTCCAGCTCCTCCGGCGATAGTTCCTCGCGGATCTCGGCGCAGATGCGCATGAGGTCTGCCCGTGCGGCCGCCACGTTGCGCTGGCAGAACGCCAGGTGCATGCCGGGCTCCACATGGTCGGCCAGGGCCACACCCCGGCGGGAGCCGTCCAACCCCAGGATATGGCGCACGCGCGTGTCGGTGCCAAAGTGGCCCGTGCGGCGCTGGCCCTGTGGCTGCTCACCCGCACTGACCAGCCCGGCCAGCGTGGCGCGCACCTTGCGCAGGGCAGGCTGCGGGTCGCCACCGTCGAGCGACACCTGCAGCGTATCGAGCAGCACATCCAGCGCCGGCTCGCCATCCAGCGCAAGCACCACGTTCTCCTGCGCGGCCGTGATGGTGTGCAGCGCGCCCACGGGCTGGCAGCCCTGCGTGACGCGCGACACCAGCGACACGCCCGCGCCAAACGCCACGCCCGAGAGGCCCCCGTCAAACACGCCGCTGGCACCGCCCTGCCCAGCCATGTTGCCGTCGCCGCCCACGGCAAACTGCACGCTGGCCGTGCGGCTGGCGCTGAGGCCGCCAAACAGGTAGCCGGTGTCAGTGCGCGCGGCCATCTCGGTCAGCAGTTCGCCCAATTCCGGCGTGTGGCCGTCGGCATGCACCAGCGCGGTATGGGCCACAAAACCTGCGTCGGCATGCGGCGCGTGGGCGGGCAGCGGCGCCACGCCAGAAAACACGCGGTACTGGTCGGCCGGCACATCGAGCAGCATGACCGACAGCGCGGGCTCGTCAAAGTATTCGGCATTGTTGGCCGATACGCCCACGCCCACGGTACCGCTCCAGTCGGTCACCTCGGGCAGTTCGCTGCTCAGGTAGTCGAGCAGCGCCTGGGCCTCGTTGGCATAGTGGTCGGTGATGTACAGCAGSCCSAGSGTGGGCGMCGMCGCGTAGTCRGGCAGTGCCATCTGGGCGCGCAACTGCGCCAGTACCAGCGCRGCGGCCATGCGCCAYTGCGGGTGGGTGGCATGGCCGGTGGGGAAGAGTTTCATGGTGATGGTCTCCAGGCCTGGGCGGGGGTGGGGCAGTGTTGCGCCATCTGCGGGCTGCCACACCGGCCCGCTTTGGCGTCAGCCCGCTCGCTTGCGTGCCGCAGGGCTGCGGGTGCTGCCGGCCTTTGCGGCGGCGGGTTTCGTAGTGGTTTTGCGGGCTGCGGGCTTCTTGGCGGCAGCGGCCTTTTTGGCAGTGCCCGCTGATGACGCGGCGGCGCGCTTGGCGCCGCCCTGCATGGTCTGCATGCCCTTGGCGGCAAACTGGCTGGCCATGCCGGTGGCCGTCTTGAGGGCTTCCTTGGCCAGGCCGGTGGCCATGTTCTTGGTGGTGTCGATGGCGGTCTGCTTGGCCGCGTCCTTCATGGCGTTGGTGGCAATCTGCTGGAACTGGCTCGTGAGCGCGCCCCACCACTGCATCGGGTCCACCACGGCAGGCTCGGCGGCCGCCGCTGTCTTGCCCTTGGCTTTGCCTTTGGCGGGTTGAGGGGCGGGCTCGGTGTCAGCGGGCTCCTCCTCGGACTCGTCGGCAGCGCTGGCGCGGCCGGTCACGCGGGCGGCAGCACCCGCCACGGCCTCGGCGGCGCCGGTCACCGTGTCAGCGGCTTTTTGCACGCCGCTCATCACCGTGTCGGCGGTCTTGAGCTTGAAGGCGTTGGCCACGTCGCCCATGCTGAAGTTCATGCCCTTGAGCGTGGCCAGGGTCATCTTCTGCACCTCCAGCGCCTGGATGGTGGCGGCCAGCGCGCGCGAGTTCTGCTCCAGCCAGAACTGCACGGCCTTGAGCTCGTCGATGCGCTTTTCCAGCTCTTCGACGCTAATGGTGGGCGCCACCCAATTGCTGAGGTTGGGCAACTGCGGAATGCTGCTGGACGCCCCCTTGGCAAGGCTTTGCAAAAAGTCAAAACCGGGGACGAATTTGCCGAAACCGAAGTTGGATGTGTCGCTCATGGCCGCTCCGCAAGAGGTGGGTCGTGAGAACCTGCTGAAGGTTCTGAGGAGTCACAGCTTACTCCAATGCGTTGCGCCCGCGAAGGCGCTGCGGCGGCTGTCACCTCAGTGTTTATGCCCATCCATCATGCTGCCCGCCGTGGCGCCACCGGGTGCAGCGGTGCCCACCGGCACCGTGAGGTTGAGCTTGCTTTCCACGCCCTTGGCGTCCTGGAACACCAGGGTGATGGGCACCGCGCTGTCCTTGGCCAGGGGTGCCTTCAGGTCCAGCAGCATGATGTGGTAGCCCCCGGGCTTGAGTTCCACCGTCTTGCCTGCGGGCAGGTCCAGCGTAGGCACCGCACGCATCTTCATGATGTCGCCTTCCATCTTCATCTCGTGCACCTCGGCAAGGCCGGCAGCGGGCGACTCGGCACGTACCAGGCGAGCACCGTCCTTGGCGGTCAGGCGCATGAATGCGCCCGTGGCCTTCTGGCCCTGCACGCTGGCACGCGCCCAGGCGCCTTCGACCTTGACGGCGGCGGTCTGGGCCCATGCAGGGGCACTCAGCAGTGCGGCAAAGACGGCAGCGGTGTGAAGCAGTTTTTTCATGGTGAATGTCTTTCGGTTTGCGAGAGAAGAAAGGGAAGCGGCAACAGACTCTGGGTCCGACTGTCAATGATTGTGGGCAGCGGCGCCACCGGTGGGCAGAATCTCCAGCGCCGCGGCAGGGGACTTCAGGTCCGACAGCTGCTGGCCTGCCTTGGGCACCTCGGTCCAATCGTTGCGGCCCTCGGTGCAGACCTGGCGCACCGGCCAGTACACGGTGCCCGCCTGCTCCGGCGCCTGGGCCACGAGCACAAACTCGTCGTAGTGCGCGCTCTGTAACATGTCGTCCGGCGTCTTGGCCGTCCAGGTGATGCGCACCACGTCTTCGGTGATGCTGCGGCCGTGGCTGGTGTAGGGCTGGGCCAGCTTGTCGCGCTGCACATCCAGCGTCCAGCCCGGCTTGCGCATGGGGCGCGCACCGCGCATGCCTGCAGGGATGTCCACCACGACCTGCCGCGTGGGCGACGCGCCGCAGCCGTGGCCGACCTTGAACGCGGCCTTGTAGCTGGCGCCGGCCGGGGCCACCTGGTATTCGAGCACCACATGGGCAGATGCAGTGCCAAACAGGGCTGTAGCGCTAGTCAAACATGCGGCAGCAGCTATCTTTTTCATAGTATTCAGAGACATGGGATATTTTCCTTTCAGAGGCTTACCTTCAGCTCCGCCATGTAGCTGCGCTGCGGGTAGGGGTGGAAGTTCCAGAACTGGTAGTTGTTGAGGTTGTCAATGCCCACGGCGGCGCTGACCTGTTTGGTGATCTGGTAGCGCACGCGCACATCGGTGGTGAAGTAGCGGCTCGCGCCCTGGTAGGCAAAGCCGTTGGGGTCACTGTTGTCGAGCGTGCTGTACTGCTTGCCGCTGTAGCGCGCGCCCAGGGTGTACGACCACTTGTCATCGGGCCGGTAGGTGGCCACCGCAGTGGCGCGCCACTCGGGGATGCGGGGCTGCCATTGGCCGACGCTGGCCGGGAACTTGTCGTTCTTGGTGATCTTGGAATCCGTCCAGGTCAGGCTGCTGCCCAGCTCCAGCCCGCGCACAAAKACGTTGGCGGCCTGGTACGACAGCTCAATGCCCTTGGTATGGATGGCATCCACGTTCTGCACGTTGGTCACGTTGGGTGTGACGAGCACATTGGTTTGCGAGTACAGCGCGTCCTTGGTGCGCTCAAAAAAGGCTGTCAGGCGCAGCAGGCCATTGCCCATGTCCCGCTCGGCGGTCAGCTCGGTGGTCCAGCTCTTCTCGGGTTTCAGATTGGGGTCGTTGTTGATGAGCGTGCCGCTGCCGTTGATGCCGCCCTGGTACAGCTCGGCCACGGTGGGCATGCGCACGGCGCGTCCGGTGGAGGCCTTGAGCACCCACAGGTCATTGGCCTGGTAGGCCACGGCAGCCTTGGGCGAGACATAGGTCTCGTTGCGCTCGGGGTGGCTCAGCGTGGTGGTGGCGTTGCCGGTATGGCCATTGCTGGCGCTCCAGCGCTCGGCGCGGGCGCCCAGCACGGCCTTCCACCGTGGCGCGATCTTCCACGTGTCTTGCGCCCACAGGCCCAGCAGTTGGGTGTCGCCGTTGAAGGCCTGGTTGCGGGCGCCTGCATCACCGCTGATCCAGTTCGTCGTAGCGTTTTCGATAGTGCGCAGTTGGTAGCTGTCGCGCTGCAGGCCAAAGTCCACGATGTGCGTGCCCTGCAGCCCATCGGGCCGCCAGCTGCCCTTGGCGGCCAGCGTGTTCCAGCCCGTGCCCTTGCTGTTGACGATGCGCCCTGCACCACCGTTCAGCGCGGCAGGCAGCGCCACGGTAGCAGCGCGCAGGGTGTCGGTCTGGTAGTCGTACAGGCTGGCTGCCACCTCCCAATCAAACACGCCCTGCGTGCGGCTCTTGACCGACAGGCCGTGCATGAAATGTGTGAGGTCTTCGTTGGACACATTGAAGTCCGTGGGCGCGAGCGCAAACGAGCGGCCATTGATGTTGACCGTGCCGCCGTACACCGCATTGCCATTGGCATCGCGCAGGTAGCTGGTGGGCCGCCCCTCGGATGCGTTGTGCCACCAGCCGAAGGTGTAGGCGGCGCGCACGGTGGGCGAGAAGTCGTAGGCGATCTTGGCCTTGATGTGGTCTTGCTGCGTGTGGTACTGGGTGGCCGTGCCCAGCAGGTACCAGGGCTGGTTGCTGCGGTTGTTGCCCAGCACTGCGCCCGTCACCGGCGTACCCGCATTGCCCACGGTCCCCGCAAACACGAGGCGCGTGGGGAAGGTGAGCGGCTGGCCTTCGCTGTCGGTCTTGTTGAAGTTCAGGAACCACGACCAGTCGCCATTTTTGTTGCCCACCGAGGTACTGACCTGCTTGCCGCCGTAGGTGCCGTTGGTGTTGTACAGGTCAAAGGGCTGGTGTTGATAGCTGACCTGCCCGTGCGCCTCGAACTTTGTCGGCATGCGCGTGACGTAGTCCACCACCGCACCCACCGAGTTGCCTGCGTAGGCGGCCGAAAACGGGCCGTAGAGCACGTCCACGCGCTCAATTTCTTCCGGCGTGACCAGCATCCAGCGTGGCGCGTTGGTGGGGCCGTTGCCCAGGTAGTTGCTCAGCAAAATGCCATCGGYAAACACCATGGACCGCGCCGGGTTGCCCGTGCCCGAGGCGCGGGTGGACAGCACGGCGTGGTTGTAGTCGCCGATATAGCGCTTGCGCACCAGCAGACTGGGCAGGTACTTGAGGGCGTCTTCGCTGTCGGTGGCGTTGATCGCATGCTCGATCTGCTCGCGCGTCACGCCCTCGATGGTGGTGGGGATCTGCGTGGGCAGCGAGGTGGGCTGGCCGCCGGTGATGGTGACCACGCCCAGTTCCTTGACCGGGGCATGGCTGGTGGTGCTGGTGCTGTCAGCGGTCTGGGCGAATGCGGATGAAGCCCCGGCGGACGCGATGCCAAGGACGACGGGAAAGGCACTGGCCACGGCCAGCGCCATGCGGCTTTTGCGCATGGAAACTCCTGAAAATCAAACCAAATAGGCCGCAAGCGCAAGTGAATCATGCGCCAGCAGCTATCGAATCAATAGCGATTTCAGGAGAGCGATGGGGGCCCGCGCGGCGGCAGCGGCGCGGCAGTGCGCGCTGCAATGTGCGCGGCAGGGATGGGGCGCAGGGCATGCGCCAGCGGGTGGACCACAGGCAGCTGGGCCTGCGATGCGGGAGGGGGAGCGCCCACATGCGTGCACAGCGGGCAGTCCAGCGTGTGGCTGGGCAGCTCCTTGGCGCCGTCGTCGGTCTTGACCAGCACCTTGATCGCACCTGAGCCGGAGCAGATCAGCTCCATGGCCTGCGGGTGCACCAGCGGCGACGCCACGGCCACGCCGATCGACAACACAAACCACGCCAGCACACAGCGGGCGAGCCAGCGAAGGCTGCGGATGGTTTGGAGGGACGGCAACGACATGGAAGCGCCATTGTAGGTGCGCAGTCCGCGCCAGCCAGTGCACGGGTCATCTGCGTGACCGCCCCGCACCAGGTGCGAGCCTAGGATGTGCGCTTGCCCCTACAACACATCGGAGACACACCATGCTCACACTCTGCGGCTTTTCGGCCAGCAACTACTACAACAAGGTCAAGCTGGCCCTGCTCGAAAAGGGCCTGCCGTTCACCGAAGAACTGGCCTGGGTGGGCGAGACCGATCGCAGCGCCAGCCCGCTGGGCAAGGTGCCCTACCTGCGCACGCCGCAGGGAGCGCTGTGTGAGTCGGCGGTGATCGCCGACTACATCGAAGCCGCCCACCCCGATCACCCGCTGATCCCGGCCGACCCCTTCCAGGCCGCCAAGGTGCGCGAGCTGATCGCCTTTCTGGAGTTGCACCTGGAGCTGGTGGCACGCAACCTGTATCCGCAGGCGTTCTTTGGCGGCACCGTGAGCGACACCGCCAAGGAAAAGGTGGGAGTACAGCTGCAGAAGAACATTGCCGCCTTCGGCCAGTTGGCAAAGTTCAGCCCCTACGTGGGCGGCGACACCTTCACGATGGCCGACTGCGCGGCCGTCGTTCACCTGCCGCTGGTCAGCTCCGCCACCAAGATCATCTACGGCAAGGACTACCTGGCCGACCTGCCTGTGCGCGACTACCTCGCCCGCATGGCCGAACGCCCCCATGTGCAGCGCGTGAACGCGGACCGCAAGACCAACACCGCCGAGATGCTGGCGCGCCCGCCCAAGCGCTGAGCCCGCCACGCAGCGGTGTCACCAGGGTGGGGACACCGCGCGCCATCCCTTGACCTTGGTCAACCCAGCGCGCCGCGCACAAGCGCACCATGCAGGTATCCGATCACCCCGAGGAGACCCCGCATGGACAAGACCCAAGCCGCACCTTTCCGCCAGCAGTTACTGGCCCAGCAATCCGAGTTGCTGGCCCAGCTGGCCGCGCAGCGCGGTGGTGTCATCGGCCGCGCCGAGGCCGCCGCCGACCACTTCGGACAACCGGAAGACCCGCGTGCCCAGGTTGCCACCGAACGCGAGCTGGAATTTGCCCTGGACGAACGCGAGACCGCACACCTGGCGGCTGTCGAGGCTGCCCTGGCCCGCATCGAAGCCGGCACCTACGGCGAGTGCACGGGTTGCGGCACCCACATCACCGCCGCCCGCCTGCACGCCACGCCCGAGGCCGCACGCTGTGTGCATTGCCAGGAAAAGGCAGAGCAACACCGGCGGGCGGCATGAGCGAATGCACGCACTCAGGCTGCTCCTTTCCCGTTTTTTGTCACTCCTTTAAGAAAGCCGATTCATGAGCACTTTTCACGCCGTTGTCTGGATGGACCAATCCGAAGCCCATGTAGTGATGTTCGATCGCGAACACGCGGAAGCCCAGCGCATCAAGTCCCGCAGCCACCACAAGCACCAGGGCAAGGCCGACGACCTCGCGCCGTTTTTTGCCGATATCGCCCAGACACTGACCCACACCCGCGAGGTGCTGCTGGCCGGCCCGGGCCTGGTGCGCAACCAGTTCCGCGACTGGGCCGCCAAACACCATGCGGCCGTGGCCGGCGTGGTGGTGGACTCGGTGGCCGCAGACCACCCGACAGACGCCCAGCTGGTGGCCATGGCGCGCCAGTACTTCAAGAAGTTTGACAACATGGCCGCCGATCCGTCGGTCGCCTGACCGGCCTGCAGGCCACGCCAAGGCGTGGCACTGGCTGCTATCCTCTGTGGGATGCGCAGCCTCTTTCACCTCGCCTTTCACGTCACCGACCTGGATGCCGCCCGGCGCTTTTACGGCGGCGTGCTGGGCTGCTTGGAGGGTCGAAGCACCGACACCTGGGTGGACTTCGACTTCTTCGGCCACCAGATCTCGTTGCATCTGGGCACGCCGTTTGCCAGTGCCCGCACCGGGCACGTGGGAGACCATCTGGTGCCCATGCCGCACTTCGGCGCCATTCTGGAGTTGCCCGACTGGCATGCACTGGCCGCGCGGTTGAAGGCCGCCGACACCGCCTTCGTGCTGGAGCCGCAGGTGCGCTTTGAAGGCGAGCCCGGCGAGCAGTGGACGATGTTCTTCCACGACCCCAGCGGCAACCCGATCGAGATCAAGGGCTTTCGCTCGCTGGACGCGGTGTACGCAACGTGAGCTACACCTTCGCGTCGGCCACCATCCTGCTCCTGCTGATCACCGATCCGCTGGGCAACATTCCCATCTTTGCCAATGCCCTGCGGGGCGTGGCGCCCGAGCGCCGGGCGCGGGTGATCCTGCGGGAGGTGCTCATTGCGTTTGCACTGCTGCTGGTGTTCCTGTTCTTCGGAGCGGAGTTCCTGCGGGTCATGAATTTGAGCGACTTGTCGCTGCAGATTGCCGGCGCCGTGGTGTTGTTTCTGATCGCACTGCGCATGATCTTTCCGTCGGCGGACGGACCACAGGCGGAGCTACCGGGCGAGCCGCTGATCGTGCCTCTGGCCATCCCCGCGCTGGCAGGCCCTTCGGCGCTGGCCACGGTGATGCTGCTTGTGGCCCAGGCCCCCGAGCGGCGATGGGAATGGGTGGGCGCACTGTGCGTCACCATGGCCGTGTGTGCCGTGGTGTTGCTGCTGGCCGAACGCATCCAGCGCCTGGTGGGCGAACGCGTGGTGATGGCGTTTGAACGCCTGATGGGCCTGATCCTGGTCGCGATCTCGGTGGAGATGCTGATCCGGGGAATCAAGCAGCTGGCGCACCAGCTGTAGCCCGCGCCAGGAGCCGGTGGCCACGGCCTCCGCGTGTGCGTGGCGCCGTTCACAGCGCCCCGCCGCACCGTATGGCAGCCGCTTCAGCGACGCTGCAGGATCGGCATGGTCCCCAGAGCAAACACCGAGTTGGGCACGTTGACCCGCGCCATCAAAGGGCGGGGCTTGGGTGCCAGCGACAGCTTGGCCCGCGCAGCTGGGGCCTTCTCCTCCACGACTGTGCCCTGCTCCAGCGCCTGGGTGACAAGGTCCTGAAGCGTCACCGACTGCAGGTACTCCATCACCCGGGAGTTGAAGCTGGTCCACAGTTCTCCCGTCATGGATTTGACCTGAGCGGCCTGACTGGGCCCCAGGTTCTGCAGCTCGTCGGTCTTGAGGTTTTCTACCGCCAGGATGATTTCAGCCACCGATACCTGCTCCGCTTGCCGCGCCAGGGTATAGCCGCCACCGGGCCCTCGGGTACTGTCTACCAAGCCGGCGCGGCGCAGTGCGCTGAACAGCTGTTCAAGGTAAGACAGAGAAATCCCCTGCCGTGCGCTGATGGTGGACAAGGGCACGGGCCGCATCTTCTGGCGCAGGGCCAGGTCGGTCATGGCGGACACCGCCAGCTGTCCTCGGGTCGTGATACGCATCGTTGCTACTCCTTGTGAACACAGGCAGCTCCAGGCCGCAGCGCAGATCGCCACGGAAGCTGCCAAACGTCAATGTAGAGAATTTCATACTTCGCGTATATTCGTTTTATTGAGTTTTATTCTTCGATTTATGCGAAGTATTTGGGCAGTATGAACTTCAAGCACCTCCGCTACTTCTGGACGGTTGCCAAGGCTGGCGGTGTGATGCGGGCCGGTGAGCAGCTCAACACCACTCCGCAAACACTGTCCGGCCAGATCAAGCAGCTGGAAGAATGGCTGGGCCACGACCTGTTCCGGAAAAGGGGACGGGGACTGGAGCTGACCAGTGAGGGGCGTGTGGCCCTGGGGTATGCCGAACAGATCTTCGCGCTGGGCGACGAGCTGGAAAAATCCATCCGGCTGGCGCGTGGACAAGAGAAGCCGCTGGAATTCCGCGTGGGGGTGGCCGACTCGGTAGCTAAGTCGGTGGCCTACCACCTGCTGGAGCCCGCACTGGGCATGCCGCAGCGCGTGCACATGACCTGCCATGAGGGCAAGTTTCCCGAATTGATTGCGCAGTTGAGCCTGCACCGGCTGGACCTGGTGTTGGCCGACGAGCCTGTTTCCAACAAGATCGGCGTCAAAGCCTTCAACCACCCACTGGGCACCAGCAGCATGAGTTTTCTGTGCGCCCCCGCCCTGCGGGCGCAGTTGGAGGGGCCGTTCCCCCAGTGCCTGCATGGTGCGCCCATGCTCATCCAAGGTCCCATGTCGTCCGTTCGCCAGCAACTCGACCACTGGCTGAACAAGCACCACCTGCAACCCCGTCTCGTCGGCGAGTTTGACGACAGCGCGTTGATGAATGCGTTTGGGCGGGAAGGCCGAGGCATCTTCACATCCCCCTCCGTGCTGGAAGAGGAGACCACTGCTCAGTTTGGCGTGGAGGTTATCGGCCGCTCCTCAGACTTGGTGGAGGAATTCTTTGCGATCTCCATTGAAAGGCGCATTACGCACCCCTGTGTGGTGGCCATCACCAAGGCCGCCAAGGCAGATCTGTTCGCTCACTGAGCCGGTAGGTGCGCGATGGCGCTCTGCGCAGGAGGAACAAGTTGTCATCAACACGCCAACTCGCGCCCTCATAGAGGAGCACAAGCAACGAGTGAGAGCACAAACAAAAACGCCCACTGTGGAGTGGGCGTTTTGTTTTAGCAATGCTTGCTATGTTTTGGTTGCGCGAGAAGGATTTGAACCTCCGACMTTTGGGTTATGAGCCCAACGAGCTACCAGACTGCTCCATCGCGCGGTAAGAAATAAATTATACCCTATTATTCAGCTGCTGCCGAATTATTTTCGGTTTCTGCAGCACGATCGACCAATTCGACCAGGGCCATAGGCGCATTGTCGCCCACGCGGAAGCCCATCTTCAGAATGCGGGTGTAACCGCCAGGACGCACCTTGAAACGCGGGCCCAGGTCGTTGAACAGCTTGGTCACGCTGTCACGGTCACGCAGACGGTTGAATGCCAGGCGGCGGTTGGCGACAGAGTCTTCCTTGGCCAAGGTGATCATGGGCTCGATCACGCGGCGCAGTTCCTTGGCCTTGGGGACGGTGGTCTTGATGACTTCGTGCTCGATGAGCGAGTTCATCATGTTCTGCAGCATCGCGAGGCGGTGCGAGCTGGTGCGGTTGAGTTTGCGAAGGCCGTGTCCGTGGCGCATGGTGCTTTCTTTCTACTGTCTGTGTAATTAAATCAGGCAGCCGTATCAGGTACTGTCCGAGGCACTGTTCCCCGGAGGGAACGAAAAGTCCCCCTTGCGGGGGGCATCAAACCGGGCGCCCAAAATTTGGGCAGCCTTCGATTATAGCTTTGGCTTAACGCTTGTCCAGACCTGCTGGCGGCCAGYTYTCAAGCTTCATRCCCAAGGTSAGGCCRCGCGAKGCMAGCACTTCCTTGATTTCGTTGAGCGACTTGCGGCCGAGGTTAGGCGTCTTGAGCAGCTCGTTCTCGGTGCGCTGAATCAGATCACCGATGTAGTAGATGYTCTCGGCCTTCAGGCAGTTGGCMGAACGCACGGTCAGCTCAAGGTCGTCGATCGGGCGCAGCAGCACCGGATCCACGCCACTCGCTGCCTGCTTCGGCGCGCCGCGATCGCGGTGCGTGAAGTCACCGAACACCGACAGCTGGTCGCTGASGATGTCGGCGGCGGTGCGCACGGCTTCCTCGGCATCGATCGTGCCGTTGGTTTCGATATCCAGGACCAGCTTGTCCAGGTCGGTGCGCTGCTCGACGCGCGCGGCTTCCACCGCGTACGCGACGCGACGGACCGGCGAGAACGAGGCGTCCAGCACCAGGCGACCGATCGCACGGGTTTCTTCATCCGGACGACGACGGGCAGCGGCCGGCTGGTAGCCGAAACCACGCTCGATCTTCAGGCGCATGTTCAGCGCCGTGTCCTTGGTCAGGTTGCAGATGACCAGTTCCGGATTCAGGATCTCGACGTTGTGGTCGGTCTTGATGTCGCCGGCGGTCACCACGCCCGGGCCCTGCTTGGCCAGGCTCAGCGTGGAGGAGTCGCCGCTATGGATGCGGATGGCCACATCCTTCAGGTTCAACAGCACTTCCAGCACGTCTTCCTGCATGCCTTCGATGGTGCTGTATTCGTGCAGCACGCCATCGATCTCGACTTCGGTGATCGCGAAGCCGGGGATCGACGACAGCAGCACGCGGCGCAACGCATTGCCGAGCGTATGCCCGTAACCACGCTCCAGCGGTTCGATGACCACTTTCGCGCGATTGCCGGTCAGGCGCTCGATCTGCGGGCCGCGGGGGCGCAGCACTTGCTGAGTAATACCCGTCATGTTGCTTTGTCTCCTGCGGTCCCCCGGTCGCCCGGGGGTGCGTGAATGAATTACTTCGAGTACAACTCGACGATCAGCGCTTCGTTGATGTCGGCGGGCAGGTCCGAACGCGCCGGAACCGCCTTGAACACGCCGCTGAACTTCTTCGCATCGACTTCAACCCACGACGGGTTCAAGTCGAGCTGCTCGGCGACCGTCAACGACTCCTGCACGCGGAGCTGCTTCTGGGCCTTCTCCGACAGCGCGATCGCGTCGCCAGCCTTGACCTGGTAGGACGGAAGGTTGACCGGCTTGCCGTTGACCAGCACGCCACGGTGCGAGACCAGCTGGCGGGCGGCCGGACGGGTCACGGCGAAGCCCATGCGGTAGATGACGTTGTCGAGGCGGGTTTCCAGCAACTGCAGCAGGTTCTCGCCGGTGTTGCCCTTCTTGGTCGAGGCCTTCTTGTAGTAGTTGCGGAACTGGCGCTCCAGCAGGCCGTAGATACGCTTGACCTTCTGCTTCTCGCGCAGCTGGGTGGCGTAGTCGGACAGCTTGCCCTTGCGGGCGGTGGCGCCGTGCTGGCCGGGCTTCTGCTCCAGCTTGCACTTCGAGTCCAGCGCACGGGCCGGGCTCTTGAGCGACAGGTCGGCGCCTTCACGGCGCGCGAGCTTACAGGTAGGACCGATATAACGAGCCATTTCTTATCGCCCCCTTAGACGCGACGCTTTTTCGGCGGACGGCACCCGTTGTGCGGGATCGGCGTCACGTCGATGATGTTGGTGATCTTGTAGCCCACGTTGTTCAACGAACGCACGGCCGACTCGCGACCCGGACCCGGGCCCTTGATGCGGACTTCCAGCGACTTCACGCCGTAGTCCAGAGCTGCACGGCCTGCCTTTTCGGCAGCGACCTGCGCCGCGAACGGCGTGGACTTGCGGGAACCGCGGAAACCGGCACCACCCGAGGTCGCCCAGGAAAGCGCATTGCCCTGGCGGTCGGTGATGGTGACGATGGTGYTGTTGAAAGAAGCGTGGACGTGGGCGACGCCGTCGGTGATGACGCGCTTGATCTTCTTCTTGACTTTGGCAGCAGCTGGCTTGGCCATGGTGGTCGCCCCTTACTTCTTGATGGCTTTGCGCGGACCCTTGCGGGTACGGGCATTGGTGCGGGTGCGCTGGCCACGCAGCGGCAGGCCGCGACGGTGGCGCAGGCCGCGATAGCAACCCAGGTCCATCAGGCGCTTGATCGCGATGCCGACTTCACGGCGCAGGTCGCCCTCGACCACGTACTTGCCGACTTCGGCGCGCAGGCGCTCGACTTCCGGCTCGGACAGGTCGCGGATCTTGGTGGTCGAGACGACGCCGGCGGCTTCGCAGACCTTCTTGGAACGGGTACGGCCAATGCCGTAGATGCTTTGCAAACCGACCCAGACATGCTTCTGGGCAGGCAGGTTGACACCTGCAATACGCGCCATGACGCGGTTCTCCAACTGTGAGTATTGGCCCGTGTACGGTCATCCCGGGCGKGATTCGCGCAGACAGGCGGAGTGAACTGGAAATTCTAACAAGATCCGGTGTTTACGGGAAGYCCGGGGCGGCAACGCCGACTTCGGACCGGCATGGGGAGTGTGCCCATGCTCCGGCGCCGGAACCTGCCTGGTGCAGGACGGGGGTTTCCCCCTGCCCTACCCGCCCGCGCTACTCTGGCGCAGGGACTGGCCGGTTCGCACCCCCGCACCGGATCGCTGCGGGGGCCGCCCATCTAAGTCAGCCGGCCATGAGGGCCGGACTGGTGCGGGAAGCCCGCGATTATACCTCAGCCCCGGGGGGCAAGACCGCCCCGCGAACCGCCCTTCAAGTTGGCCTTCTTCAGCAGGCTCTCGTACTGGTGGGACATCAGGTGCGCCTGGATCTGCGCGATGAAGTCCATCACCACCACAACCACGATCAACAGCGAGGTGCCACCGAAGTAGAACGAGGTGCCCAGCTGAGTGCGCATGACTTCCGGCAGCAGGCAGACCGCCACCAGGTACATCGAACCGATGGCCGTCAGCCGCGTCAGCACGCCGTCGACGTAGTCGGCGGTAGCCTTGCCCGGGCGGATGCCGGGAATCAGCGCGCCCGACTTCTTCAGGTTCTCCGCGGTTTCCTGCGAGTTGAACACCAGCGCCGTGTAGAAGAACGCGAAGCCGATGATCATCGCCGCAAACACGATCATGTGCAGCGGCTCGCCCGGGGCCAGCGCATTGGAGATGCGCTGCAACCACGTGGTGGCGCCGCTGTTCTGGCCGGACCACATGGCCAGCGTCGCCGGGAAGGCCAGGATGCTGGAGGCAAAGATCGGCGGAATCACGCCGGCCATGTTGAGCTTCAGCGGCAGGAACGACGTCTGGTTCATGTACGCATTGCGACCGCCCTGGCGGCGCGCGTAGTTCACCGTGATCCGCCGCTGGCCGCGTTCCACGAACACCACCAGGAAGGTGAAGCCCAGCACCACCACGGCGATGATCAGCAGCGAGATGAAGCTCAGCGTGCCGTCACGGAACGCGCCGACGGTCTGGATGACCGCGCCCGGCAAGCCGGCCACGATGCCCGCGAAGATGATCAGCGAGACGCCGTTGCCGATGCCACGCTCCGTTACCTGCTCACCCAACCACATCAGGAAGATGGTGCCAGCGGTCAAGGCGACCACCGCGGTCAGAACGAAACCCATGCCCGGCGCGTACACCACCGGCATGCCGCCCGGCGCGACTTGGTTCTGCAACGCGGTGGCGATGCTGCCGCCCTGCACGACCGCCAGCAGCACCGCGCCGATGCGCGAGTACTGGGTGATCTTGCGGCGACCGGATTCGCCTTCCTTCTGCAGCGCCTTCAGGCTCGGGAAGATGTGCACGCCCAGCTGCATCACGATCGACGCCGAGATGTAGGGCATGACGTTGAGCGCGAAGATGCTGAAACGGTGCAGGGCGCCGCCCGAGAACATGTTGAACATGTCCACGATGCCGCCGCCCTGCGCCTGCATCATCGCAAGCATGGCATCGGGATTGACGCCCGGGACCGGGATGAAACAGCCGATCCGGTAGACGATCAGCGCACCCAGCACGAACAGCAGGCGCTGGCGGAGTTCGGTGAACTTGCCTGCGCCTGCCAGCGCACCGGCGGCATTACCCTGCGCCATGCGTCCGTTACTCCTGCACGCTGCCGCCGGCAGCCTCGATGGCGGCCTTGGCACCGGCCGTGGCGGCCACGCCCTTCAGCACGAACTTCTTGGTGAGTTCGCCCTTCTTGACGATCTTGGCGCGCTTGGCGGTGCTGGGGACCAGCTTGGCGGCACGCAGCACGGCGAAGTCGATTTCGCCGGCTTCCAGCTTCTCCAGCTGGTACGACAGCACTTCGGCGCAATCCAGCTTCAGCTTGGAGCGGAAGCCGACCTTCGGCAGACGCTTGATCAGCGGCATCTGGCCGCCTTCGAACTTCGCCTTGATCTTGCCCTTGCCCGCGCGTGCGAACGAACCCTTGTGACCACGACCCGCGGTCTTGCCCAGGCCGGAACCGATACCGCGACCGACGCGGGTGCGTTCGGTACGGGCGCCGTCGGCGGGCTTCAGTGTGTTGAGACGCATGTTGATTACTCCTCGACCTTGACGAGGTAGTGAACCTTGGCGATCAGGCCGCGCACCTGCGGGCTGTCCTTCAGTTCACGCACATCGTTGAGCTTGTTCAGGCCCAGCGCCTTCACCGACAGGCGGTGGCGCGACTGGGAACCACGCAGGCCGCGCACCAGGCGCACCTTGACGGTCTTGTTGGACTCGTTAGCCATTGAGGAGTTCCTCCACCTTCTTGCCGCGCTTGGCCGCGATGCGGGTCGGCGACTGCATGTCGCTCAGGCCCTTCAGCGTGGCGCGAACCAGGTTGATCGGGTTGCGCGAACCGACGGCCTTCGCCAGCACGTTCTTGACGCCCACCGCTTCCAGCACAGCGCGCATGGCGCCGCCGGCGATCACGCCCGTACCTTCCGAGGCCGGCTGCATGAACACGCGGGCCGCACCGTGGCCGGCCTTCACCGGATGCCACAACGTACCGTTGTTCAGGTCGACATTCAGCATGCCCTTGCGGGCGTACTCCATCGACTTCTGGATGGCGACCGGCACTTCGCGCGCCTTGCCGTAACCGAAACCGATCTTGCCGTTGCCGTCACCCACGACCGTCAGCGCGGTGAAGGTGAACTGGCGACCGCCCTTGACGGTCTTGCTGACGCGGTTCACCGCGACCAGCTTCTCGATCATGCCGTCGTCGACTTTCTCTTCGCGGTTGCGGTCGCGATCGCGGCCCCGCGGCTGACGTTCTTCTGCCATTGCTTGAATTCCTTGATTGATGAGGTATGTACGGCGTGGCCGCTTATGGTTGTGGTGTGAAGCGGTGGCGCAACGGTCGATGCAGAAGGTCGACCGCGCCCGGCGCAGCCCGCGCCGGCAGGTCAGGACATGGGGCTGCCCCCATGCCCTTCATACTTAGAACTGCAGGCCGCCTTCGCGGGCCGCATCGGCCAGGGCCTTGATGCGGCCGTGGTAACGGTAGCCCGAACGGTCGAATGCGATCTTCTCGATGCCCTCGGCCTTGGCGCGCTCGGCGATCACCTTGCCCACGCGGGCGGCGGCATCGCTGTTCTTGCCGTTCTTCAGGCCATCCTTCACATCGGCCTGAAGCGTATTCGCCGACGCGATGACCTTGGAGCCATCGGCGGTGAACAGCTGGGCGTAGATATGCTGGCCGGTGCGCAGCACCGACAGGCGCGGGACGCCGAGTTCGCGGATGTGCGCGCGGGTGGACTTGGCGCGGCGCAGGCGGGCGGTGTTCTTGATGCTCATGATCTGGTTCCTCGAAGCCGAAAGCCCGGTTAGGCCTTCTTCGCTTCCTTGCGGATGATGGTTTCGTCGGAGTACTTCACGCCCTTGCCCTTGTAGGGCTCCGGCGGACGGAAACCGCGGATCTTGGCGGCAACTTCACCAACGCGCTGCTTGTCGGCACCCTGCACCAGGATTTCGGTCTGGGTCGGGGTGGCGATGGTGATGCCTTCCGGCGTCTTGAACAGGATCGGATGCGAGAAACCYAGCGACAGGTTCAGGTCCTTGCCCTGCATCGCAGCGCGGTAACCCACGCCGACCAGTTCGAGCTTGCGCTCGAAACCGTCCGACACGCCCTTGACCATGTTGGCCAGGATCGCACGGATGGTGCCGGTGATGGCGTCGTCGGCCGGCGTGACCGGCGACAGGTTCACCGTGCCGTTGTCGACGTTCAGTTCGACACCGGCCGGCTTGGCGATGGACAGGGTGCCCTTCGGGCCCTTGACGTTGAGGGTCTCGCCCTGGGCATTCAGTTCGACGCCCTTGGGGAGATTGATCGGCTTCTTGGCTACGCGGGACATGTCTGGGCTCCTTCGCTTAGGCCACGAAGCACAGCACTTCAC
>NZ_JBGFFF010000012.1:0-54040 GCF_056175785.1 Acidovorax sp. LjRoot204 | reverse complement strand
GTTTGGCCTCTTCGGCCGCCACGCGCATCCAGTCCTGGTAGTAGGTGCGGGGCATACCGTCAAAGCGCCACACGGCGTCCAGCGCCAGGTTGATGGCGTTGAACTCGATGTGGGCGATGGCGTGGATGAGGATGGCCCGGCCCTCGTGGGTGGCGGGCGAGCGGCGGGCCACCTGGGTGTGGCGCAGCAGTTCGGGGCGCTCGGGACGGCCGGGCAGGGCGTCGGGGTCGGTGGGGGCCGCAGGGGCAGTATCTGCTATCGAAAGCGTAGCTGCCTGGGCATACAGGTCTAAAGCTGCAGCCGCTTTTTTTTCGGGGTCTGCCAGGCACAAGACCTGCAGTGCACGGTGGCGAAGCTCCATCCTTACAATTCTAGGCCTTGCCATCGGCACCAAGGCTTGCGCTTTGTAACGATTGGCGACCTCTCAGGGCGCGCCATGGCGTGCTGCTTTTTTTGTTTTAGCGGAGTGGGTGCATGGCAATTTACGAACTCGACGGTGTGGCTCCCAAGGTAGCGGCATCAGCCTGGGTGGCTGACAGCGCGCAGGTCATGGGCAATGTGGTGCTGGGCGAAGACGCCAGCGTATGGTTTGGCACCGTGGTGCGTGGCGACACCGAGAGCATCACCATCGGCGCAGGCTCCAACATCCAGGACGCAAGCGTGTTGCACGCCGACTTCGGCAAGCCCCTGGTGGTGGGCGAGCGGGTGACGGTGGGCCACCAGGTCATGCTGCATGGCTGCACCATCGGCGACGAATCGCTGATCGGCATTGGCGCTGTGGTGCTCAACGGCGCCAAGATCGGCAAGAACTGTCTGGTGGGCGCGGGCGCGCTGGTCACCGAGGGCAAGGAGTTTCCCGATGGCTCCATGATCATCGGCAGCCCTGCCAAGGCGGTGCGTGAACTCACCCCTGAGCAGATCGAAGGACTGCGCCAGAGCGCCCAACACTACATCGACAATGCGCGCCGCTTCCAACGCGGCCTGCGCAAGATCGGCTGAACGCCGCCCACTGGCGCTCTCTGCTGCTATTTTTCTCCTGGAATCCCTGCGTGTCTGAACTCCACAAGTTTCTTTTCGATGGTCTGCCCGTGCGCGGCATGATCGTGCGCCTTACCGATGCCTGGACCGAGATCCTGAAACGCCGGGCGGGCAACACCGCCACCGGTGCCTATCCCGCCCCCGTGAGCGAGCTGCTGGGCGAGATGGCGGCCGCCGGCGTGCTGATGCAGTCCAACATCAAGTTCAACGGCGCGCTGGTGCTGCAGGTGTTTGGTGATGGCCCCGTCAAATTGGCCGTGGCCGAGGTGCAGTCGGACCTGAGCCTGCGCGCGACAGCCACCGTGAATGGCGAGGTGCTGCCGGACGCGAAGCTGAGCCAGATGGTCAATGTGGGCGGCGGTGGCCGCTGCGCCATCACCCTGGACCCCAAGGACCGCCACCCCGGCCAGCAGCCCTACCAGGGCGTGGTGCCTCTGCACGGCGACCACCACGAAAAGCTGGAGCGTCTGTCGGACGTGCTGCAGCACTACATGCTGCAGTCCGAGCAGCTCGACACCATTTTGGTGCTCGGCGCCAACGACCAGGTGGCGGCAGGCCTCTTGATCCAACGCATGCCCATCAAGGGCGAGGGCAACCTGGCTGCGGGCCTCTCGCACCGCGAGAACGAAGACCAGATCGGCCACAACGAGGACTACAACCGCATTGCGCACCTGGCTGCCAGCCTGACCCGCGAAGAACTGCTGACGCTGGATGTGGATACCATCCTGCGCCGCCTGTTCTGGGAAGAAAAGTTGCTGCGCTTTGAACCCCAGCAGGGCGCCAGCGGCCCGCGTTTTGCCTGCACCTGCAGCCGCGAGCGCGTGAGCAACATGCTGCGCAACCTGGGCGCTGAAGAGGCCGAGAGCATCCTCGCCGAGCGCGACGACATCGAAGTGGGTTGCGAGTTCTGCGGCCAGCAGTACCGGTTTGATGCCGTGGATGCTGCGCAGATTTTTGTCTCGCCCGCCGCTGCTCAGCCCCCGGGGCCCACAGGCATCCAGTAGCCGTCTGCAGCCTCCATCGGGCGCGGTGGTCGGCTGACCATCGTTGACAATCGCCCCCGCCATCCCCGCCTAAGATTCCTGGGTCACCCTGCAGCAGCGCCTGCCGCTGCGAGGGGCCGGCGCACAAGGTCCGATCGCAAGGCCTGTGTGCGTTCAAGCGATCACATCCGGTCGCGCAGGAAATGAACGAGGGGTGTCATGCAGTTTCTTCGCCGTGTTCTGGGGGGCCGCCGGGCCAGCCCGGCTACGCCTCCGCTGGCGCTGTACGACAGCGCGGCGGCACCCGACTCGCGGCGTGCCGATACCCTGCTCGCCGCGCTGGACATCGACGCCGCCATCAATGCCCACGAGCGCTGGAAAGACCGCCTGATGGACTACCTGGAGGGCCGCACCTCCGCCGGGCTGGACCCGGCGCTGGTGCGCCGCGCTGACCACAGTGCGCTGGGTCGCTGGTTGCACGGCGTAGGCGGCGAGCTGCTGGGCGACCAGCCGGCCTATCCGCTGCTGGTGGCGCGCTACCAATACTTTCATGAGCAGGCGGCCACCCTGGTGGAACTGGCCCAGCAGGGCGAATGGGACCGGGCTGTGCAGGTGCTCAACGGTGGTTACCGCTATGGTTCCAGCCAGGTGGTGTTGCTTCTCAAGGAACTCAAGCGCGGTCTGGCGTGATGGCTTGCGGCGGTGTCGTATCCCGCTGCTCAACGAGCGCCGTGAACAGTCGATGCTCACAAGCCGGGTCGCTGCACTTTTCGCAGTTCCAGGCGCGTAGCCGGGCTGCTCTGGGCGTATTTTCAGTCTCCCATGCGGCCCTTGCGCTAGTGGAATATGCTTTTGGCGCTATATTTTGTATAGCAATAAGCGCATTGCGAGTGCGCTGCTCGCCCGTTCCGTACACCACGCGGTAGGGGATCGCCGCAGCCGCCAGGGCCGCACGCAGCCGGGTATCGCAGGCCTCCTGCGCAGTCCGTTCCTCGGCAGGGCAGGGCTGGTCGAGACCCATCAGCAGGGTCAATGCCACCGCGCCGGAGTCTGCCTGCGGCGTGGGCGGGGTGTGGGCCAGGTGCGGGTGGTGCAGGGCGATATGTGCCGTGCCGGGAGTGATCTGCTGCTGCAGCGCCTGTGCCAACGCCTCCACGCCCGTGTAGGGCGCGCCCAGCAGGGCAATCAAGGGAGTGGGGGGTGGGGACTGCCGCACGGGGGTGAATGAAGCGCAGGCCTTGGTCAATGGCTGCGTTGTGGGTGTGGACGGTGCGGGGTGGTCCAAGGCGGCTGAGTGACCCCGCACGGCAGGTCAGCGGGGTGTGAACTGCACGTACACCTCGTTGGGCTTGACCATGCCCAGCTCGCTGCGCGCCTTTTCTTCCACCATATCGAGGCCTTCCTTGAGGTCGTGCACCTCCGAGGTCAGCCGCGCATTCGCCTGGCGGGCCTGTTCATTGGCCGCCTTCTGCACATCAATCTGCCGCTGCATCGCATTGACGCGCGGCACACTGCCCCGCCCCAGCCAGAGCTGGGCGTGCAGCGCTGCCAGCAAGGCCAGCAGGATGACGGGGACGATGCGGGAGACCAATGGAGGGCTCGCTCAGGCGAGGGCTGCCAGGGGCTCAGCGCAGGTTGTAGAACGCAGCGCGGCCAGGGTACTGCGCAATCTCGCCCAGATCTTCCTCAATGCGCAGCAGCTGGTTGTACTTGGCGATGCGGTCCGAGCGCGACAGCGAGCCGGTCTTGATCTGGCCCGCATTCGTGCCCACCGCGATGTCGGCAATGGTGCTGTCTTCGGTCTCGCCCGAGCGGTGCGAGATCACGGCGGTGTAGCCGGCGCGCTTGGCCATCTCGATGGCAGCGAAGGTCTCGGTCAGCGTGCCGATCTGGTTGATCTTGATCAGGATCGAGTTGGCAATGCGCTTGTCGATGCCTTCCTTCAGGATCTTGGTGTTGGTCACGAACAGGTCGTCACCCACCAGTTGCACCTTGTCGCCCAGGCGTTCGGTCAGATGCTTCCAGCCGTCCCAGTCGCCTTCGTGCATGCCGTCTTCGATGCTGATGATCGGGTACTTGTCCACCCAGGCCGCCAGCATGTCCGTCCACTGCTGGGCGGTGAGCTTGAGGCCGCCTTCGCCTTCCAGCACATAGTGGCCGTCCTTGTAGAACTCGCTCGCAGCGCAGTCCAGGCCCAGGGCGATCTGATCGCCCGCCGTGTAGCCCGCAGCTTCAATGGCTTGCAGGATCAGGCGGATGGCTGCTTCGTGGTTTTCAACGCTGGGGGCAAAGCCGCCTTCGTCGCCCACGGCGGTGCTGATGCCCTTATCGTGCAGGATCTTCTTGAGCGCGTGGAACACTTCGGCGCCCCAGCGCACGGCTTCGCGGAACGTGGGCGCGCCCACCGGGATGATCATGAACTCCTGCAGGTCCAGGCTGTTGTTGGCGTGTGCGCCGCCGTTGATCACGTTCATCATGGGCACGGGCAGTTGCACGCTGCCCATGCCGCCCAGGTAGCGGTACAGGGGCAGGCCAGACTCTTCGGCGGCGGCGCGGGCCACGGCCATCGACACGGCCAGCATGGCGTTGGCGCCCAGGCGGCTCTTGTTCTCGGTGCCATCGAGGTCGATCAGGGTCTTGTCCAGGAAGGCCTGCTCGGAGGCATCCAGGCCCAGCACGGCTTCGCTGATCTCGGTGTTGATGTATTCCACGGCCTTGAGCACGCCCTTGCCCAGGTAGCGGCCTTTGTCGCCGTCGCGCATTTCAATGGCTTCACGGCTGCCGGTGGAGGCGCCCGATGGCACAGCGGCCCGGCCCATCACGCCCGATTCGAGCAACACGTCGCATTCGACGGTGGGGTTGCCGCGGCTGTCCAGAATCTCGCGACCGACGATGTCAACGATGGCACTCATGGTTTTCCTTTTGCAGAAGTTTTAAATCAAATCAGTCTCTAGCGCCTTCTGTATAAGCGCTAGCAGCTATAAATTGGTGAGCGATTTGGGTGTGTGCGCTCAGACGCCTTCGACACACACCATGCGCATGACGGCGGCGCCTTCGCGGGCGGCCTTGGCTTTCTGGTACTCGGGCGTGTCGTAGAAGGCGCGAGCGGCTTCAAAGCTCGGGAACTTGAGGATCACGGTACGACCGGGGTTCCAGTCGCCCTCCAGCACTTCGACCTTGCCGCCACGCACGCAGACTTCAGCGCCGTGGGCTTGCATGGCCAGGGTGCTCCACTTGCGGTACTCGTCATACTGCGTGGGGTTGGTGACGGTGACGGATGCGATGACGTAACCACTGCTCATGTCTCAAGCTCCAAAGTTGTTTTCGAGGAATCCGTTTTTCTTGGTGACATCGTCCAGGGCCACCAAGGTCTCCAGCAGCGCCTTCATGTGCTTGAGCGGTACGGCGTTGGGGCCGTCCGACCAGGCCTCGGCGGGGCGGGGGTGGGTTTCCATGAACAGGCCCGCCACGCCCACAGCCACGCCGGCACGCGCCAGCACGGGCACCATGTCGCGCGCACCACCGCTCACGGCGCCCAGGCCGCCGGGCTTTTGTACCGAGTGGGTCACGTCAAACACCACGGGTGCGCCGGAGTTGCGCATCTCGGCCAGGCTGGTCATGTCGGCCACGAGGTTGTTGTAGCCAAAGCTCACACCGCGCTCGCAGGCCAGGAACCGGTCTTCCGACAGGCCGACTTCGGCCGCTGCAGACCGGGCCTTGTCAATGACGTTCTTCATGTCCCAGGGCGCCAGGAACTGGCCCTTCTTGATGTTCACCGGCTTGCCACTTTGGGCCACGGCGCGGATGAAGTCCGTCTGGCGGCACAGGAAGGCAGGCGTCTGCAGCACATCGACCACGCTGGCCACCTCGGCCACGTGCGAGGTGTCGTGCACGTCGGTCAGGATGGGCAGCTGCAGCTGGCGGCGCACTTCATCGAGGATCTTCAGGCCGGCCTCCAGCCCCACACCACGCTTGCTGGTGCCCGACGAGCGGTTGGCCTTGTCGAACGAGCCTTTGTAGATCAGCGGAATGCCCAGCGGCGCGCAGGCTTCCTTGAGCTGGCCTGCGACATCGAGCGACATCTCCAGGCCTTCAATGGAACAGGTGCCTGCGATCAGGAAAAAGCGCTGGTCCACGCCGACGTTGAATCCGCACAGCTGCATGGTGAGGTCCCCTTAGGCTTTTTTCGCGGCTTGCTGGTGTTCCACGGCCGCCTTGATGAAGGCATTGAACAGCGGGTGGCCGTTCCAGGGCGTGGACTTGAACTCGGGGTGGAACTGCACGCCGATGAACCAGGGGTGCACGGTTTGCGGCAGCTCCACGATTTCGGTGAGTTCTTCACGCTGGGTCAGCGCCGAGATCACCAGGCCCGCCTTGCGCAACTGGTCCAGGTAGTTCACGTTGGCTTCGTAGCGGTGGCGGTGGCGCTCGGTCACCACATCGCCGTAGATGCTGTGGGCCAGTGTGTCCTTGGCCACGTCCGAGCTTTGCGCGCCCAGGCGCATGGTGCCGCCCAGATCGGAGTTTTCGTCGCGTTTCTTGATGGTGCCGTCCGCGTCCTTCCACTCGGTGATCAGGGCGATCACGGGGTGGGGCGTGGTGGGGTCGAACTCGGTGCTGTTGGCGTGGGCGAGGCCCGCCACGTGGCGCGCGTATTCAATGGTGGCCACCTGCATCCCCAGGCAGATGCCCAGGTAGGGCACCTTGCGCTCGCGGGCAAACTGGGCCGTGGCGATCTTGCCTTCCACACCACGCTGGCCGAAGCCGCCGGGCACCAGAATGGCGTCGTATTTGGCGAGCTTGGCGGCTGCATCGGCGCTGTCGATGGTCTCGGAATCGACATGGTCGATCTTCACGCGCACATGGTTGCGCATGCCGGCGTGGCGCAGGGCTTCGTTGACCGACTTGTAGCTGTCCGACAGGTCCACATACTTGCCCACCATGGCGATGGTGACTTCGCCCTGGGGGTGTTCGGTCTCATGCACCAGATCGTCCCAGCGCTTGAGGCTGGTGGGCGGGGTGTTCAGGCGCAGCTTGTCGCAGATCAGGCCGTCCAGGCCCTGCTCGTGCAGCATGCGCGGCACCTTGTAGATGGTGTCCACGTCCCACATGCTGATCACGCCCCATTCGGGCACGTTGGTGAACAGCGAGATCTTGGCGCGCTCTTCCTCGGGAATACGGCGGTCGGCACGGCACAGCAGGGCGTCGGCCTGGATGCCGATCTCGCGCAGCTTTTGCACCGTGTGCTGGGTGGGCTTGGTCTTGAGCTCGCCCGCTGCCGCGATCCAGGGCAGGTAGGTCAGGTGCACGAAGGCCGCGTTGTTGGGCCCCATGCGCAGGCTCATCTGGCGCACGGCTTCTAGGAACGGCAGCGATTCGATGTCGCCCACGGTGCCGCCGATCTCGACGATGGCCACATCCACGGCATCGGGCGTGCCAATGCCGGCGCCGCGCTTGATGAATTCCTGGATTTCGTTGGTGACATGAGGAATGACCTGCACGGTCTTGCCCAGGTAGTCGCCACGGCGTTCCTTCTCCAGCACGGACTGGTAAATCTTGCCCGTCGTGAAGTTATTGGTTTTCTTCATGCGCGTTTCGATGAAACGCTCATAGTGGCCCAGATCCAGGTCGGTTTCTGCGCCGTCATCGGTCACGAACACTTCGCCGTGCTGGAACGGCGACATGGTGCCCGGGTCTACGTTGATGTAGGGGTCAAGCTTGATGAGGGTGACTTTGAGTCCCCGCGATTCGAGGATCGCGGCAAGGGAGGCTGAGGCGATTCCCTTACCGAGGGAAGACACCACACCGCCGGTGACGAAGACAAATTTGGTCATGTCTTTTTTGGTGGTGGGAAATTGGGATTATAGATGGCACCCCGGCGACACCCCCGGGGGTAGGGTCACCCCCGTCTGCTAAATTCGCGCCATGAATGAGCTTGCTGGCAAACACATTGTTCTGGGTCTGAGTGGGGGCGTGGCTTGCTACAAGGCAGCCGATCTGTGCCGCCAGCTCATCAAGGAAGGCGCCACCGTGCAGGTAGTGATGACCGAGGCGGCAGAGCAGTTCATCACCCCGGTCACCATGCAGGCGCTGTCTGGCCGCACGGTGTACGGCTCGCAATGGGATGCGCGCGAGCCCAACAACATGCCCCACATCAACCTGAGCCGCGACGCGGATGTGATCCTGATCGCGCCTTGCAGTGCGGACTTCATTGCGCGCCTGGTGCAGGGCAGGGCGGACGAGTTGCTCAGCCTGCTGTGCCTGGCGCGTCCCGCCCAGCGTGTGCCCCTGTTGCTGGCCCCTGCGATGAACCGCGAAATGTGGGCGCACCCGGCCACGCAGCGCAATCTGGCCCAGGTGGCGCAGGACGGTGCAGTGGTGCTGGGCGTGGGCAATGGTGACCAGGCCTGTGGCGAGACGGGTGACGGCCGCATGCTGGAGCCGCTGGAGCTGCTGGACGAGCTGATCGCTTTTTTCACGCCCAAGACCCTTGTGGGCCGGTCGGTACTCGTCACGGCGGGGCCCACGTTTGAAGCCATTGACCCGGTGCGTGGCATCACCAACCTGTCGAGCGGAAAGATGGGCTTTGCTGTGGCCCGGGCGGCGCGCGAGGCGGGTGCCGATGTCACCCTGGTCGCAGGGCCGGTGCATGTGCCCACGCCACGCGGCGTGCGGCGTGTCAATGTGCAGTCCGCCCAGGAGATGCTGGCGGCCGTGGAGCGGCATGCCCAGGCCGCCTCGGTGTTTGTTGCCACCGCCGCCGTGGCTGACTGGCGCCCTGCCCACCAGTCCGACCAAAAGATCAAGAAAGACGGCTCGGGCCAGTCCCCGTCGCTGGAGTTCGTCGAGAACCCCGACATTCTGGCCACCGTAGCCCGGTCGCCGCATGCGCTGGAAGGGGATCTTTTCTGCGTGGGTTTTGCCGCCGAAAGCCATGACCTGCTGGCCCATGCCACCGCCAAAAGGACGCGCAAGGGCGTCCCCTTGCTGGTGGGCAATATTGGCCCCGCTACCTTTGGGCAGGACGACAACGCCCTGCTGCTGGTGGACGCGCAGGGCCACCGCGAGTTACCTCGCGCGTCCAAGCGTGTGCTGGCGCAGCAGCTTATCGCTGAGATCGCCGCGCGTTTGCCACCTTTGCGTTCTTGACGACCACCACCGTGGGGAGGTGTGATGACAACTGGTGCCACCAAGCCTGATTGGGACACGCCACCCGATGGCGACTTTGCGGCTTATGTGGAGCGGCTGACAGCCCAGGCGCCTTTGCAAAAGGCCCGAGCGGCACAGGCAAGTGCTGCCGCTACCAACGGTGCCGTTCAGTCATCCAAGGCCAGTGCGCCAGCGACTTCCCTGCCTCAGGTCCTGCCGCCCAATGTGCTGCAGCTGATGCAGCCGCTCGCGGGCGCACTGCGCACGGTGCGATCGGTGTTGCTGGTAGTGATGGTGTTGCATGGCATTGTGCTGTTCCTGCTTGGCCAGGGCTCGCTGCCAGGCCTGGTGGTTATGGGGGCGGTGTGGTGGGGACTGGGTTGGCTGATGCAATCGGCTGCGCAGGCTGGGGGTGCGCAGGCCCCGGGTGGTCGTGCAGGGATGGAGTCGTTGCAGGATCGCCTGCGACAAATGGCGCAGCAGCGCAGTGGCACAGGAATAGGAACAGGAAAGAAGAAACCGTGAAGATAGATGTGAAGATTCTCGATCCGCGCATGGCGGACCAATTGCCCACCTACGCCACACCCGGTAGCGCTGGGCTGGACCTGCGTGCCTGCCTGGATGCGCCGCTGACCCTGCAGCCCAACGCCTGGCAACTGGTGCCTACCGGCATTGCGATCTACCTGCAAGACCCGGGCTATGCCGCACTGATCTTGCCGCGCTCGGGCCTGGGGCATAAACATGGCATCGTGCTTGGCAATCTGGTGGGGTTGATCGACAGTGACTACCAAGGGCAGCTCATGGTGAGCGCATGGAACCGCAGCAATGTGGCGTTTACCCTGGAGCCCATGGAGCGGCTGGCCCAATTGGTGATTGTTCCGGTGGTGCAGGCCCAGTTCAACGTCGTCACCGAGTTTGCGGCCACGCAGCGGGGTGAGGGGGGCTACGGATCCACAGGCAAGTCCTGAGGTGGACCGCTCGGGGCTCCAAGCGCGTGATGGGTGAGTGGCCGGGTTGTAAGACCCCGCTTACGTTCCGATGGGTCTGTTACCGACATGGCGATGGCCCCTTGTCTACGCCGCGGCATCCTCAGGCGTTGTTCCAATCGGTACATGGGCATTGAGCTCTGGGTCGTCGGAGATTTTTCAGTGCCTGCCCCAACAACTTCTGGAGATTGAACATGCAATTCACCCGTCCCCTCGCCCTCGTGGGCACCGTGGTTCTGGCTGCTTCGCTGGCTGCTTGCGGCCACAGCCGCCCGGCACCTGCTCCGCAATACTCCGGCGGTTATTCGAGTGGCTACCAGACGGCTCCTGCCTATCCGCAGAATCAGGCAGGCACCGAATATGGTCGCGTGTCCAACATCGAGGTCCTGCAGGGCCGCAGCCAAGGCCAGACCACCGGCACTGGTGCCGTTCTGGGCGCGGTGGTGGGCGGCGTTCTGGGCAACCAGGTGGGCAAGGGCACGGGTCGTGCTGCAGCCACCGCTGTAGGCGTGTTGGGTGGAGCGGTGGCCGGCAACGCCATCGAGGGGCGCAACAACCAGGAATATGTGCAGGGATACCGGTTGTCTGTGCAGCTGGACCAGGGGGGGTATCGCGTGTATGACGTGAGCAGCCCGGGTGACCTGCGCATCGGCGATCGCGTGCGTCTGTACAACGGTCAGATTTCGCGCATGTGACCTGACGCACTGCCCTCACAAACGGGTGCTCCGAGTTTCCTCGGGGCGCCCGTTGTGCTTTTGGTGGGACTTAGTGCAGCAACGAGCTGCCTGGCGCCTGGGGCTGGACGCGGAAGAAGCCGGTTCCGGCCGTGCCACGTCCGATTTCTTCTTCGGTGGCTTCGCGCACGGCCTGCACCGTCAGTTGCAGGCGCAGCGCGATGCCCGCCAGCGGGTGGTTACCGTCGAGCACGATATGTTCGGGATAGATTTCGGCCACGGTGTAGAGGGCCGTGCGGGGGGCATCGGGGTTGCAGCCCTCGGGCAGGGCCATGCCGTCAAACGTCATCCCTTCTTCGATCTCGGCGGGGAAGAGGGCGCGGGGCTCCAGAAACAGCAATTGGTCATTGAAGTCACCGAAAGCGTCCTCGGGTTCGAGGTGCAGTGCCAGCGTGGTACCAGGGCCGTGGCCTTGCAGGGCCTCTTCGATACGGGGCAGGAGATCATCACCGCCCACCAGAAACTCCACGGGTTCGTCGAGTACGTCGAGTTCTTCGCCCAGGGTGTCTTTCAGGGTCCAGGTCAGTGCGACCACACATTGTTGGGTAATTTCCATAGGAGAATTGTCGCAGTTTGACCAACGGCCCCGCAAAAGGGCAACACTTTCCCCATGGACATTCAGCAACCCTTGGCCCTGCTCGGCGGCCTCACTCCCGCGCAATTCATGCGCCGCCACTGGCAGAAGAAGCCCTTGCTGGTGCGCCAAGCCATCCCGCAGTTTGCGCCTCCGGTGCTGCGGGCCGAGCTGTTTGCGCTGGCCGGGCAGGAGGGTGTGGAGTCCCGCCTGGTGCAACAGATCAAAGGCGCCTGGAAACTGCGCCACGGGCCCTTCAACCGCCGTGCGCTGCCTGCGTTGCAGCAGCCTGACTGGACGCTGCTCGTACAGGGCGTCGATCTGCACAACGACGCGGTGCATGCGCTGATGCAGCAGTTTCGTTTTGTGCCCGAGGCGCGGCTGGACGATCTCATGATCAGCTACGCCAGCAACGGCGGTGGCGTAGGGCCCCATTTCGACAGTTATGACGTCTTTTTGCTGCAGGCGCACGGCAAGCGGCGCTGGCGCATCGGGCGCCAAAAGGATCTGTCGCTGCGCGACGGCATTCCCTTGAAGGTGCTGGCCCAGTTCGAACCCGAGGAGGAGTTTGTGCTGGAGCCGGGTGACATGCTGTACCTGCCCCCGCGTTATGCCCACGACGGGATTGCCGAAGGCGAGTGCATGACCTACTCCATCGGTTTTCGCGCACCGGCCCGCGCCGAGCTGGCGCAAGAGCTGCTGGTGCGTCTGGCGGAAGATGCCGGGGAGGATGACCACCCGTTGCTGTACCGTGATGCGGGACAGGACGCGGTGGCGCAGCCGGCGCACATTCCTGCCGGGCTGCAGGACTTTGCGCGTGAGGCGCTGTCGCGCGCGCTGGCTCAGCCCCTGGTGTTGGAACGCGCGCTGGGCGAGTACCTGACCGAGCCTAAGCCCAGCGTGTGGTTTGAGCCTGGTGACCCCAAGGTGATGCTGGAAGGGGTGCGGCTGGACCGTAAGAGCCGCATGATGTACGACACACAGCACATCTTCATCAACGGCGAAAGCTACCGCGCAGCGGGGCGCGACGCCACACTGATGCGGCGCCTGGCCGATGAGCGCCAACTGTCGGCACGCGATCTGGCACGGGCCAGCGACGACGCGCTGGAGCTGCTTTCGTCGTGGTGCGATGCGGGCTGGGCCCATGCCTGGGCCGGCTGATACTGACCAGGAGCCAGTGATGACCGACACAGCAACCCCCTCCGCCGAGCCTTTGCGTGACTTGCCCAGTGGGCGATTCAGCGGACGTGAGGCGTTTCAGCAACTGGTGCGCGACGCCATTGCAACGGCGGCGCGGGACGGCTGGCAAGAGATCTTCATCAGCGATGCCCACTTTCATGACTGGCCCTTGGGCGAGCGTGCGGTGGTCGAGTGTTTGCAGGACTGGGCCCGCAGCGGCCGGCGCTTCACCATGCTGGCCTGCAGCTACGACGACGTGATCCGCCGCCATGCCCGCTTTGTGCGCTGGCGCGGTACCTGGGACCACATCATCACCTGCCGCCGCAGCCCGGCCGCCGACCCGCTGGACCTGCCCAGCGCGCTGTGGTCGCCGCAATGGGTGCTGCACCGGCTCGATCCTGAGCGCTGCGTGGGGGTGACCGGCAGCGAGGCCGATCGCCGGGTGCTGCTGCACGAGACACTCAACGAATGGGTGCGCAGCAAGAGCGCACCCGGCTTTCCCTCCACCACACTGGGTCTGTAGCCTTTGCCCCACTTTGGGGAGCGCCCGTTGGCATGGCGCCACGCGGCAGTCGCGCCCGGAGGGATACTGCGCAAAGTCAAGCTGGCGTAAAGCTTTCGTCAGTGTTAGTCAGTATTGACTAAATACCAATATAATCTGCGGCTGTGCCCAAAAAGGTGCAACCAAGTGCATTGTGCCAATGCGTGCATGGGCTCAGGAAGCCTGACGCCGTGGCTTTTCAAGATTCTGTCTGTCCAAATAGGAAAATCGAAATGAAGAACTCTCTCGTTCTGGCCGCCCTGATCGCTGCTGCTGCACTCGCCGCTTGTGGCAAGAAGGAAGAACCCGCTCCAGCACCCGCTCCTGTGGAAGCTCCTGCCGCAGCACCTGCTCCCGCCGCCGAGCCAGCAGCTCCTGCCGCTTCCGACGCTGCTGCTCCTGCCGCCGCTGCACCTGCTGCTGACGCTTCTGCTCCTGCCGCTGACGCTGCCAAGGCTGCTGCTGACGCTGCTGCCACCGCCGCTACCGGCGCTTCCGCAGCCAAGTAAATCGCTGCAGGCTCTGGGCTGACCTCAAGGTCGGCCTGTGCCACGGCCCCGCACCGCAAGGTCCGGGGCTTTTTTTATGCCCTTCGCCAGGGTGAGACATTTATGGACGCCCGGTCTGGGCCATCAAGGGTTGACGTCGAGCCAATCAGTGCCTTCGGTGGGGCTGGCGACCTGGATCTCCTCGTCCGCCCAACCCAGCGCGGCGGCGAGCGATTGGCGGGCGAGTGCGGGGAGGTTGTTTTGCGCACTCAGGTGCGCTGCCACTACGCACCGCAGGCTGTCGTGCTGCACCGCACGCAGGATCTCCGCCGTCGCCGGGTTGGCCAAGTGGCCGTACAGCCCGCCTACGCGGCGTTTCAGGAAGGGTGGGTAGCGGGATGCGGCCAGCATGTCGGGGTCGTGATTGGCCTCGATCAACAGGGCGTGGCATCCCTGCAGCTGCTGCAGCACATGGGGGCTGGCGTGGCCCAGGTCGGTCAGCACGCCCAAGTGTGCGGCGCCGTCGGAGCACCGCAGCTGCAGCGGCTCCCGGGCATCGTGGGGCACGGTGAAGGGGCGGGCTTCGAACGCGCCCATGTCAATCGCTTCCATGTCGTGCGCCACCCGCAGCAAGCCGTCCAAGTCTGGCGCACCGAGGGCCGCGTACGTGCCCTCGCTCATCCACACGGGAATGCGAAAACGCAGCGCCACGGTCTGGGCACAGCCGATGTGGTCCGAGTGTTCGTGGGTGATGAAGAGGGCGTCCAGGTCTTCCACCTGCAACTGCGCTTGCGCCAGACGGGCTTGCAGCTGCCGGATGCCGAGCCCGCAGTCGATCAGGAGGCGGCGAACCTGGCTGCCACTGCGGCCTTCGACGACCGTGGCATTGCCGGTGCTGCCGCTGCCCAGGTTCTTGAATCGAAGCATGGCGGAGCGAAAGGATGGGTTTGTGGCGGCCCAAAAAACCAGAGCCACCGTCCGCCAGAAGGCGGAGGGGGCTCCAGAGGTGTGGGTGGCGGCCTGCGGCCGGCTCTTATTTCAGATCGTCAGCAATCACGCGCACGATGCGCTCGGCATTGGCCGAGGACTCGGGGGCGCCAGCCTCATTGAGCACCGACACGGTGGTCGACTCACCCTGGCTGCGCACCACGATGCGGTACTTGAGCGGAGGTGTTGCGGAGGTGGAGCTGAAGAGCTTGCTGAAGAAGCCAGGCTCTTTCTTCACGGTGTCCGGAGCCACGTAGCGCACGAAGTACGTGCCCTCATTGCGGTTGCGGTCTTCCACGGTGAAGCCAGTGCGGTCCAGGGCCAGGCCCACCCGGCGCCAGGACCGGTCAAAGCCCTCGTCCAGCTGGACCACCGGCACATTGTTGACCGTGGCCATGCGGGCGGCCTGGGCACGCGCCGCGGGTGCTGCGGCCACTGCCTTGGATTGCTCCTGGCTGACGCCCAGCTTGACCATCAGGCGGCGCAGGAATTCGGTTTCGAGTTCCGGGTCTGACGGGCGGGGCTGCCAGACGGTGCTGTCTTTGGTGACGTTGCCATAGACCTCGACCATCCCGCGGTGGGTGATGTAGATCTCGGTACTGCCATTGGCATTGCGTTCCAGCCGGGTGCGGAACTTGTCCCGTTCGCCGGTCGAGTACAGGGACTCCATCAGCTTGCCAATGGTGGATCGGATGAAATCCTGGGGCAGTTTGGCGCGGTTCTCTGCCCAGTCGGTTTCCATGATGCCGACGTTGGCCTCGGACTGGGCCAGCGTGAAGCCGCTTTCCTGCCAGAAGTCGCGCACGGGCTCCCACAGCTTGTCGGCGGGGCGGTTGACCACCAGCCAGCGCTGGCTGCCGTCTCGTTCGATCCGCACGTCGCCCAGCGACAGGGCCGCCGCGTTGGCGTTGCCCGACGGCTGCGCGGCCTGGCCTGCCTGCATGGCAGCGGCAGACACCGAGCCACCTGGCATGGCGTAGCGCGAGTCGCGTGACAGCTGGGTGAGGTCCGGGGGGACTTCCAGTGACGAGCCCTTGGCGGCGCTCTTGTAGTCGATCTTGTCGCCCTCCAGAATGCTGGTGGAGCAGGCGGACAGGGCCATGACAAGAGCCAGCAGGCTCAGGCGGGTGGTAGCAGCTTTCACGCGGAAATCCTTGGGAAGTGTCTCTGAGAGCGGGCGCAAAGCCCGGATTAGATCAGGCCGCTGGTGCGCAGTGCCGACTCGACCACAGCCTCGTTGCTGCTGGCCAGGGGCGTCATGGGCAGGCGCATGGTGCCACCACACAGGCCCATGTGGGACATGGCCCACTTGACCGGAATGGGGTTGGCTTCGACAAACAGGTGCTTGTGCACCGGCATCAGCTGAAACTGGATCTGCATGGCGCGTTGCACGTTGCCGGCCAGTGCCGCCACGCACAGCTCGTGCATCAGGCGCGGGGCCACGTTGGCCGTCACGCTGATGTTGCCGTGGCCGCCGCACAGCATCAGGGCGACGGCGGTCGGGTCGTCGCCCGAGTACACGCCAAAGCCCTTGGGCACGTCACGGATGAGCCACTGGGCACGCTCGATGTTGCCAGTGGCTTCCTTGATGCCGATCACGCCGGGCACCTGGGCCAGGCGCAGCACGGTGTCGTGCTGCATATCGGCCACCGAGCGGCCGGGCACGTTGTACAGCACGATGGGCAGGTCGCCCGTGGCTTCTGCAATCGCCTTGAAGTGCTGGTACTGGCCCTCTTGGGTGGGCTTGTTGTAGTAGGGCACGACCTGCAGTTGGCTGTCGGCGCCCACGCCGCGCGCGAACTTGGCCAGCTCAATGGCCTCGGCGGTGGAGTTGGCGCCGCAGCCGGCCATGATGGGCACGCGCTTGGCGGACTGTTCCACGGCTACGCGGATGATTTCGCAGTGTTCTTCCACGTTCACCGTGGGGGACTCGCCCGTGGTGCCCACCACGCCGATGCAATCGGTGCCTTCGGCGATGTGCCAGTCGATCAGTTTGCGCAAGGTGGGGTAGTCCACGCTACCGTCCTCGTGCATGGGAGTGACGAGGGCGACGATGCTGCCGGTGAGTGGCACGGAAGAAGAAGTCATGTCCGCAGTGGTAAACGGTAAAAGGGCATTCTAACTAGCCCCGGTAGACAAAAGATGTCGTGAGGGTCCACCCGCCTGCGGGAGTTCCCGTACGGCCGTGATGCGTTGCACGAAACGCGCGGGTTCGTCGATGAAGCCGTCCTCATAAGCCACCACGCGCAGGTCCTGGCATGCCTGCAGCAGTTCGCCGTGCGCGAGCAGGAACTCCGCCCGCGCCGGGCGCCCCACGGTTTCGTTGCCCTGGGCGAACGTTTCGTAGAACAGCACCCCGCCCGGCGCCACGCTGGCCACGATGGTGGTCAGCAAGGGGCGCCACAGGTAGTTGGTGACAACCACGCCGCCAAACTGGCGGCCTGCAAAAGGCCAGGGGCCGTTTTCGATGTCAGCCTGCACCAGCTCGCCCAGCCCTTCGCAGGCGGCCAGCGCCTCGGCGGACCGGTCCACGCCGACCACGGTGTGCCCCAGTTCCCGCAGATGGCGCAGATGGCGCCCTGCGCCGCAGGCGACGTCCAGCACGGTGCTGTGGGGGGCGATCAGGTGGCTCCAGCGCCGCACCCATTCCGAAGGGGCTTCTGTACCGTGCATACCGTGCATAGGACTATAAAAATGATAGCTGTCAGCGCATGATTCACTAGCGCTTGCTGCCAAAAACGCTTCAAAAGCCTGCAGAGAGTGTCAAAAACATGCCCACATCTGGTCGGCTAGCAGCACCATGAATTCGGGCACGGTGTACAAGCCAAACACCACCAGGCACAGCAGCACGGCCACGGCACCGCCCAGCCAGCGCAGGGCACGCGGCGCGGGTTTGCGGGGCGGGGTGGTGTCGCTCATGCGGGGACAAACGGGTCAGGCGGGTTGGGGGCTGTTGCGCGCGATCGGACTTTCCTTGACTGGCAGGTTCACCAGCCCGGCAAAAATGCCCAGGCCGATCGCGATGTACCAGACGATATCGTAGCTGCCGGTGGCGTCATACAGATAGCCGCCCAGCCAGACGCCCAGGAAGCTGCCGATCTGGTGGCTGAAGAACACAAAGCCGCCCAGCATGGACAGGTGCTGCACCCCAAAGATTTGTGCAATGGTGGCGTTGGTGGGCGGCACGGTGGACAGCCACAGCGCGCCCATCGCCGCCGAGAACACGTACACCGACAGCGGCGACAGCGGTACCAGCAAAAAGATGCTGATCGCCACCGCGCGGGCAAAGTAGATGAAAGCGAGGATGTGGCGCTTGGGCATGCGCTGGCCCAGCGTGCCCGCGATGTAGGTGCCAAACACATTGAACAGTCCGATCAGCGCCAGCGCATAGCTGGCCACCTGGGGCGACAGGCCATGGTCCTTGAGGTAGCTGGGCATGTGCACGCCAATGAACACCACCTGAAAGCCGCACACAAAGTAACCGGCCATCAGCAGGTTGAAGCTGGGGTAGCGGAAGGCCTCGCCCAGCGCCTGCGCAATGGTCTGCTCGCGCTTGACCGGTGCCGAGCCCTTGAAACCCGGCTCCCGCAGGCCAAAGGCCAGCGGCACGATCAACAGCACTGCCATCGACAGCACCAGCAAGGCCTGCTGCCAGCCCAGGCCTGCAATCAGCCAGCCTTCGACCGGCACCATCAGGAACTGCCCGAACGAACCCGCAGCCGCTGCCACGCCCATGGCCCAGGAGCGTTTTTCGGGCGCAATCTGCCGCCCCAGCACACCATAGATCACCGCATAGGTGGTGCCCGCCTGCGCCGCGCCAATCAGCACACCGGCCGTCAGCGCAAACAGCATGGGCGTGGGCGACAGCGCCATGCCCGCCAGGCCCAGGGCATACAGGGCTGCACCGCCGAGCAGCACGCGGAAGGCCCCAAACCGGTCGGCCGCCATGCCCGCAAAAATCCCGATCACGCCCCAGGACAGGTTCTGGATGGCGATGGCCAGGGCGAACGACTGGCGCGTCCAGCCCATTTCCTGGGTGATGGGGAGAAGCCACAGCCCGAACCCGTGGCGGGTGCCCATGGACAGGGTCACGATGGCCGCGCCGCACGCCAGCACCTGGAACATGGATAGTTTGGGAGGATTCATATGCATGCGCAGGAATGTAGCCAGATTGGGCGAAACGCGCTGATACACCCGCGACCAATACAGTTGGCGGTGGGGGCGGCAGAAACTGCAGCGCTTGGCGCAGCGGTTTGGAGGGCTGGTTATTTATCCAGCTATTGCTGCGGTGCCGCACTACAATCCGCCCCATGGCAGCCAAACCCTCTTCTGTTTCCGCGAGCGAATACTCCGAAGGCTCAATCCGCGTGCTCAAGGGCCTGGAGCCCGTCAAGCAGCGCCCGGGCATGTACACCCGCACCGACAACCCCCTGCACATCATCCAGGAGGTGCTGGACAACGCCGCCGACGAGGCCCTCGCCGGCCACGGCAAGAAGATCCGCGTCACCCTGCACGCCGATGGCTCGGTCAGTGTGGAGGACGACGGCCGGGGCATCCCGTTTGGCCTGCACCCAGAAGAAAACGCGCCAGTGATCGAGCTGGTCTTCACCCGCCTGCATGCGGGTGGCAAGTTCGACAAGGGCAAGGGCGGTGCCTACAGCTTCTCGGGCGGCCTGCACGGCGTGGGCGTATCGGTCACCAACGCCCTGGCCACCCGGCTGGAGGCCACCAGCTACCGCGAAGGCAAGGCGGCGCGCCTGGTGTTCTCCGCCGGTGACGTGATCGAGCCTTTGGTCGCCCGCCCGCTGGAGGCGGGCGAGCGCAAGCAGGGCACCTCGGTGCGCGTGTGGCCCGACGCCAAGTATTTCGAATCCAGTGCCCTGCCCATGGGCGAGCTGACCCATCTGCTGCGCAGCAAGGCCGTGCTCATGCCCGGCGTGACGGTGCAGCTGGTCAACGAAAAAACCCGCGACACGCAGACCTGGCAGTACAAGGGCGGCCTGCGGGACTACCTGATGCAGACGCTCACCGGCGACCCGGTCATCCCGCTGTTTGAAGGCGAGGGTTTTGCCGACAGCGGCAACGAGAGCTTTGCCGAGGGCGAAGGGGCGGCCTGGGCGGTGGCCTTTACCGAAGACGGCCAGCCCATGCGCGAGAGCTACGTCAACCTGATCCCCACCAGCGCGGGTGGCACCCACGAAAGTGGCCTGCGCGACGGCCTGTTCAACGCGGTCAAGAGCTTTATCGAGCTGCACAGCCTGTTGCCCAAGGGCGTGAAGCTGCTGCCCGAGGACGTGTTTGCGCGCGCCAGCTATGTGCTCTCGGCCAAGGTGCTGGACCCGCAGTTCCAGGGCCAGATCAAGGAGCGCCTGAACTCGCGCGACGCCGTGCGCCTGGTCAGCGGCTTCGTACGCCCGGCGCTGGAGCTGTGGCTGAACCAGCACGTTGATTACGGCAAGAAGCTGGCCGAGCTGGCCATCAAGGCCGCGCAGACGCGCCAGAAGGCCGGGCAGAAGGTTGAAAAGCGCAAGGGCTCGGGCGTGGCTGTGCTGCCGGGCAAGCTCACCGACTGCGAAAGCAGGGACATCGCCCACAACGAGGTCTTTCTGGTGGAGGGCGATTCGGCCGGTGGCAGCGCCAAGATGGGCCGCGACAAGGAAAGCCAGGCCATCCTGCCGCTGCGCGGCAAGGTGCTCAACACCTGGGAGGTCGAGCGCGACCGCCTGTTTGCCAACAACGAAATCCACGACATCTCGGTAGCGATTGGCGTGGACCCGCATGGCCCCAACGACACGCCGGACCTGAGCGGTCTGCGCTACGGCAAGATCTGCATCCTGTCAGATGCCGACGTGGACGGCTCGCACATCCAGGTGCTGCTGCTCACGCTGTTCTTCCGCCACTTCCCCAAGCTCATCGAGACCGGCCACATCTATGTGGCGCGCCCACCGCTGTTTCGCGTGGATGTGCCTGCGCGCGGCAAGAAGCCTGCGGCCAAGATGTATGCGCTGGACGATGGGGAGCTGACGGCCATCCTCGACAAATGCGCCAAGGATGGTGTGGCACGCGAGAAGTGCCAGATCAGCCGCTTCAAGGGCCTGGGCGAAATGAACGCCGAGCAGCTGTGGGAAACCACCCTCAATCCCGACACCCGCCGCCTGCTGCCCGTGCAGCTGGGGGATGTGGACTTTGCCGCCACCGAAGGCCTCATCACCAAGCTCATGGGCAAGGGCGAGGCCGCCGCGCGCCGCGAGCTCATGGAGCTGCATGGCGACGCGGTGGAGATCGATATCTGACCGAGGGCTGTCCGACAGGTCTGCCATGAGGAATCCAAACAAGAATGGCGTCATGCGCTGGTACTTATTGGGTTGTTTGCTCTGTTTTTTGCAGCAAACGGCCCATGCAGACCTGTGGGCGCATGTGGATGAGCGCGGCGTGACGCACTTTGCGTCCGAGCAGGTCGATGCGCGCTACCAGCTGTTTTTTCGGGGCAACGACTTCGACTCCACCCGCGATGCACCGGCCAATGCATCGCCCATGCCCTATGCGCTTCCCGTAGCGGGTGCGCGTCTGCTGGCGTTTTTTGACATTGCGCCGGACTACAAGCGCGTCAAGCACCACCTGCGCGCTGCGTCCAGCCAACATGGTGTGGACTACGAGCTGCTGCAGGCCGTGATCGCCACCGAATCCGGCTTTGACGCCGCCGCCGTGTCGCCCAAAGGCGCCGTGGGCCTGATGCAGGTCATGCCCGCCACGGCCAGCCGTTTTGGTGTGAATGCGGACAAGAAGCGCTCGGTCGAGCAAAAGCTCGCCGACCCCGCCGTGAACGTGCCCACCGGCACCCGTTACCTGCGCTACCTGCTGGACCTGTTCCCTGGCCGCATGGACCTGGCCGTGGCCGCCTATAACGCCGGCGAAGGCGCGGTGCAAAAGGCGGGCAACCAGATACCGGCCTTCAGGGAAACCCAGAACTATGTGCGCACCGTGCTGGGCCTGTATGCCCAGCTCAAGCCCCCGGCGCCGGTGCTGGCCCAGCGTGCGCTGCCCGGTCGCGTGCGCATGGAGCTGTCGGGCGGCGCGCAGAACCGGGGCAACCTGCCGCCCACCCGCGTGGCGCAGACACCCACCGCTCCCCAGAACGTGAATCCAGAAACTGTACCCAACGAATGAGCGACCAACCCACTCTCGATTTCACCACCGCAGGCGATGACGGGGGCGACTCCCTGGGCCTGGCGGGCTATGCCCAGCGTGCCTACCTGGAGTACGCACTGTCGGTCGTCAAGGGCCGCGCGCTGCCCGACGTGTGCGACGGCCTCAAGCCCGTGCAGCGGCGCATTCTGTATTCGATGGACCGCATGGGCCTGGGCTACAGCGGCCCCACGCGCAACACGGCCGCCAAACCGGTCAAGAGCGCCCGCGTGGTGGGCGATGTGCTGGGCCGCTTCCACCCGCATGGCGATCAGTCGGCCTATGACGCGCTCGTGCGCATGGCGCAGGACTTTGCCCAGCGCTACCCGCTGATCGACGGCCAGGGCAACTTCGGCAGCCGCGACGGCGACGGCGCTGCGGCCATGCGCTACACCGAGGCCCGCCTGTCGCGCATCACCAGCCTGCTGCTGGATGAGATCGACGAAGGCACGGTCGATTTCATGCCCAACTACGACGGCAGCACGGAGGAGCCGCGCCAGCTGCCCGCACGCCTGCCGTTCGCGCTGCTCAATGGCGCCAGCGGCATTGCCGTAGGTCTGGCCACCGAAATCCCCAGCCACAACCTGCGCGAGATCGCCGACGCCTGCATTGCGCTCATCAAGACGCCCTCGCTGAGCCAGGAAGACCTGCTCGCGCTGGTGCCCGGCCCGGACTACCCCGGCGGCGGCCAGATCATCAGTAGCGCGGGCGACATTGCCGATGCCTACCGCACCGGCCGTGGCAGCCTCAAGGTGCGCGCGCGCTGGAAGATCGAAGACATGGCGCGTGGCCAGTGGCAGCTGGTGGTGAACGAGTTGCCGCCCGGCGTGAGCACGCAAAAGGTGCTCGAAGAGATCGAGGAAATCACCAACCCCAAGGTCAAGGCCGGCAAAAAGGCGCTCTCGCAAGACCAGACCCAGCTCAAGGCCAGCATGCTGGCTGTGCTGGATGTGGTGCGCGACGAATCGAGCAAAGACGCGCCCGTGCGCCTGGTGTTCGAGCCCAAGACGGGCAAGACCCCGCAGCAGGAGCTGATCACCGCCCTGTTGGCTCACACCAGCCTGGAAACCTCGGCCCCCATCAACCTCACCATGGTGGGGCTCGATGGCAAGCCCGTGCAGAAGTCGCTGCGTGTGATGCTGGAAGAGTGGATTGCTTTCCGCCAGACCACCATCACCCGCCGAAGCCAGCACCGGCTGGACAAGGTGCTGGACCGCATCCACATCCTCGAAGGGCGGCAGACCGTGCTGCTCAACATCGACGAGGTGATCGCGATCATCCGTGCGGCCGAGGAGCCCAAGGCCGCGCTCATCGCGCGCTTCAACCTGAGCGACCGGCAGGCCGAGGACATCCTCGAAATCCGCCTGCGCCAACTCGCACGGCTCGAAGCCATCAAGATCGAACAAGAGCTGAAAGAACTGCGCGAAAGCCAGGGCAAGCTCGAAGACATCCTGAACAACCCCGGCTCGCTGCGCCGCACCATGGTCAAGGAGATCGAGGCGGACGCGAAGACCTTTGCCGACGCACGCCGCACCCTCATCCAGGCCGAGAAAAAGGCCGTGGCCGAGGTGAAGGTGGTGGACGAGCCTGTGACCGTGGTCGTCTCGCAAAAAGGCTGGGTGCGCGCCCGCACCGGCCATGGCCACGAGGCCGCCAGCTTTGCCTTCAAGGCAGGTGACGGGCTGTACGGCACGTTCGAGTGCCGCACGGTGGATACCCTGCTGGCGTTTGGCAGCAATGGCCGCGTTTACTCGGTGGCCGTGTCGCTGCTGCCCGGTGCGCGTGGCGACGGCCAGCCGGTGACCACGCTCATCGAGCTGGAATCGGGCACGCAACTGCTGCACTACTTTGCGGGGCCAGCCAACGCCACGCTGCTGTTGTCCAACTCGGGCGGCTACGGCTTTCTGGCGGCGGTGGAAAACATGGTCTCGCGCCAAAAGGGCGGCAAGGCCTTCCTTACCCTGGGCGAGGGCGAAACCGTGTGTGTGCCATCACACGCTGCGGGCACCACGGGCAGCAAACCGGTGCTGCCGGCCACGCACGTGGCCTGCGCGTCCACGGGCGGGCGCATCCTGACCTTCGAGATCACCCAGCTGAAAACCATGGCCAATGGCGGCCGGGGGCTGATGCTGATCGACCTGGAAGACAAGGACCAGCTCGCAGGCGCGGCGGCCTACACGCGCAGCATTCGCCTCGATGGCGTGGGCCGGGGCGGCAAGCAGCGTGATGAGACGCTGGAGATCCGCAGCCTGAACAACGCCCGTGCCGCGCGCGGCCGCAAGGGCAAGGCAGCAGACCTGGGCTTCAAGCCCACGACAGTGACGCGCGTCGAGTAAGGACAGCTCACACGACGCCTCCGGCGCTGTTGCCGCGTCCTGCAGCCACACCCGAACTGCAGCATTGCCTGCGGCGCAGCGCTCGGCCGGGGCCGTATCGCTGCGTTTTTTTGCCGCTTCAATCGTCGCCGCTGCCAGTGGAGCGGGGTGCGCGAAACGGGTTTGCCGCACCCGGTGCGTTTGGCGGCGCCTCCGATCGTGCTTGGGGATGACCCTCATGCGGCCGCTCCTGGTTTGTGCAATTGTCGGAAAGCGAGCAACATCTCGTGACAAACACACTCCAGGAGACCTCCATGCCTAAACAATTGAGGATGGCCCACAAGCTGTGGCTGGCTGTGATTCTGATCGTGGTCATGCTGGTCGCCGTGGTGGGGTTTGCGGCCTACCGCTCTGCAAAAGTGCAAGCCCAGGCCGATGCCGTGAGCAAGGACATGGAGGCGCGGGTTCAGGCCGCCCTGCGCTGGTCGGGGTTGACCGAAACCAATGCAGCGCGCACCCAGGCGCTGATCGTGAGCAACGACCCAGCGGTGGAAGCCGAGTTCAAGGACGTCATTGCGGCCACGTCGGCGCAGATCAGCGAGGTGCAGAAGTCGCTCGAATCCATGGCCTTGTCCGACGCCGACAAGGCCCAGATGAACAAGATTGCGGCCGCCCGCAAGACCATGATCGATCTGCGTGGCGAGGCCCGCAAGCTCAAGAGTGACGGTCAGCAAGATCAGGCCGTGACGCTGATCAACCAGAAGTACAACCCCTCCGTGGCGGCCTACCTCGCTGCTCTGCGCGAGTTTGTGGCCCAACTGCAGAAGAACGCCGCAGAGACGCAGGTGGCGATGGCAGCCTCACGCATGCTCACCGTCAAGATCGCCGCGGTGGCCGTGGGCCTGCTGCTGCTGGCCATCATCGTGGGGGCGTATTACCTGATTGGCAGCATTCAGCGGCCCTTGGCCCAGGCCAATGGACTGGCCGAACGCATTGCAGGTGGCGACCTGAGCCTGCAGGAGGCTGTCACGCGCAGCGACGAGTTTGGCGATCTGTTGCGCTCGCTTTATGCCATGAGCAATGCGTTGGGGCGCATGGTGCACCAGGTGCGCCAAAGCACGGACAGCATTGCCATCGCCAGCGCAGAGATCGCGACCGGCAACCAGGACCTGTCGGCCCGCACCGAGCAGACCTCCAGCAACCTGCAGGAGACGGCCGCCGCGATGGAAGAGTTCACCAGCACCATCCAGCAAAGCGCGGGCAGCGCCCAGCAGGCCAGCAGCCTGGCAGCGGGTGCCACCGGCGTGGCGCGCCGGGGCGGCGAGGTGGTGACCCAGGTGGTGGCCACCATGGAGGACATCAACCACAGCAGCAAGAAGATCGCAGACATCATTGGCGTGATCGACGGCATTGCGTTCCAGACCAACATCCTGGCGCTCAATGCGGCGGTGGAGGCCGCGCGTGCCGGCGAGCAAGGCCGGGGCTTTGCCGTGGTGGCGAGTGAGGTGCGCAGCCTGGCCCAGCGCAGTGCCGAGGCGGCCAAGGAGATCAAGCAGCTCATCAGCGCGTCGGTGGAGAAGGTGGAGACCGGCTCGCGCCTGGTGTCCGATGCGGGCACGACCATGACCGACATCGTGCAGTCGGTGCAGCGCGTGACCGACATGATCGGCGAGATCACCGCCGCATCGTCCGAGCAGAGCGCGGGGGTGTCGCAGGTCAACAAGGCGATCAGCAACCTCGACCAGATGACCCAGCAGAACGCCGCCCTGGTGGAAGAAAGCGCTGCGGCAGCACAAAGCCTGCGCGAGCAGGCCGATCACCTGGCGCGCGAGGTATCCATGTTCAAGGTCAACGCCGCCAGCTACGGGCCTGCGCAGGCCGCCATTGGGGTCGCGCGCGGTGCGGCCAAGGCGACAACCGCCATGCCCGCCACCCGCAACAAGCCCGCAGCGTCCGCCACTGCGGGCGGTGCCCCTGCAGCCCGCATCAGCACTGCGAGTGCCCCGGCGGCACCGGCGAAATCGCCTGCATCATCGGCAGGCGTGAAGCAAGGCGCCAAGCACGGTGCCACGGCCGGGGCGGAAGAGGACTGGGAATCTTTCTGACACGCTGAGGTGGGTGCCCCCGGCTGCCGCAGGCCCAGGCGGCGGGACCCTGCGCTGCACAGGCAACAAAAAACCCATGGCAGTGATGCCATGGGTTTTTTGCTGGGGCGCGCGGTCTGTCAGGCCAGTTCGGCGATCAGTTCGATCTCCACGCACGCGCCCATGGGGATCTGGGCCACGCCGAAGGCGCTGCGGGCGTGCACGCCCTTCTCGCCAAACACTTGGCCCAGCAGTTCGCTGGCGCCGTTGGTCACCAGGTGCTGCTCGGTGAAGTCGCCCGTGGAGTTCACCAGGCTCATGACCTTGACGATGCGTTTGACACGGTTCAGGTCGCCGCCGCAGGCGGCTTGCAGCGTGCCCATCAGGTCGATGGCCACAGCACGCGCAGCCTGCTTGCCTTCTTCGGTGCCGATGTCGCGGCCAAACTGTGCAGCCCAGGGCTTGCCGTCCTTGCGAGCGATGTGGCCGCTCAGGAACACCAGGTTGCCCGTCTGCACATAGGGCACGTAGGCGGCGGCAGGCACCGACACGGGGGGCAGGGTGATGTTGAGTTCTTTCAGCTTGTCGTAAACGCTCATGGTGGTCCTCGTTAGGAAGTGTGGGTGGATAGACGAGAGCGGTCTGGTGCGCAGGCCGCCGAGCGCGGTAAGTGTTACACAGCACCCCACCATCGCGCCGACGTGGCAGGCCCTGGCGGCGCATTAGCATCAGCGCATGTCCGCCATAAGCGCCTCTAATGCCACGACGCTGTCCGCCACAGGCTGGGGCGTGGAGGGGCCATTGCCCCCGCGTCCGTGGCTGCTGCCCGCTGTGTTGCTGGGCGTGGTGGCCGGGGCTGCGCTGCAGCTGCAGCAGCCCACGCTGTGGTCCGCTGCGGCCTATGGGTGGCTGCTGGCGGCTGGCTTGCTGCTGGGCGGTGGTGTGGTGGCCGCCGCGCGGCGGCGCCCAGGGCTTCGCTGGGCTCGCAGTGCCATCGCCATGGCGCCCTGGCTGATGTTGCTGGCGGGGGCGCTGGCCATGGCGGGAGGCACCGGCCTGCGGGCCGTGGCCTACCAGGCACAGGCATTGCCGGCAGCGTTGGAGGGCAAGGACCTGCGCATCACCGGCGTGGTGGCCGCCATGTCGCAGATCAACGAGGCGGGCACCCGCTGGCGCATGGTGGTGGAGGGAGCGACGCTGCAAGGCGCGCCGGTGTCCTTGCCGCCCCTGGTGGATGTGGCCTGGTATGGCGGCGCTTTCGGCGGTGCGGGCGAGGTGCTGGACCTGCAGCGCCAGCCCGCCCCGGTGCGTGCGGGCGAGCGGTGGCAGATCACCGTGCGCCTGAAGGCGCCCCATGGCCTGCGCAACCCGCATGGCTTTGACTACGAACTGTGGATGTGGGAGCAGGGCCTGCAGGCCACGGGCTACGTGCGCGCGAGCCCCAAGGACGAGCCGCCGGTGCGTGTGGCCGCCACCTGGCAGTACCCGGTGGAGCAGTTGCGCCAGCGTGTGCGGGACGCCATCCTGGAGCGCCTGGTATTCGGGCAGGATGGCTCGGGCAATGACATCGCCGACCCCACCCGCACGCGCACGGCGGGCGTGGTGGCGGCGCTGGTCACCGGCGACCAGCGTGCCATTGACCGTGCAGACTGGGATGTGTTCCGTGCCACCGGGGTGGCCCACCTCATGAGCATTTCGGGTCTCCACATCACGCTGTTCGCCTGGCTGGCGGCGCTGGTGGTGCGGGCGTTGTGGCGGCGCTCGCCCCGGTTGAGCCTGGCGGTGCCTGCGCAATCCGCCGCACTGGTGTCGGGTGTGCTGCTGGCCACGGCCTACGCCCTGTTCAGCGGCTGGGGCGTGCCTGCGCAGCGCACCGTGACCATGCTGGCCATCGTGGGGCTGCTGCAGCTGAGCGGGCGCCGCTGGCCCTGGCCCCAGGTGTGGCTGCTGGCCTGTGGGGCCGTGGTGGTGCTGGACCCCTGGGCGCTGGCACAGGCAGGTTTCTGGCTGAGCTTTGTGGCTGTGGGGGTGCTATTTGCTACTAATCCAATAGCTACAGGGGCAAGTAGCACTGGCGCTACAGGCCATTTTTATGCATTGGTGCGCGAGCAGTGGGTGGTCACGCTGGCGCTCACGCCCCTGGGCTTGCTGCTGTTTGGCCAGGTGTCGCTGGTGGGTCTCGTCGCCAACCTGGTGGCCATCCCCTGGGTGACGCTGGTGGTCACGCCGCTGGCGCTGGGGGGCGTGTTGTGGGCGCCGCTGTGGAGTGCGGCGGCCCTCAGCCTGCAGCCGTTCACCGCGTTGCTGCAGTGGCTGGCGCAGTGGCCCTGGGCCGCTGTGTTTTTGCCTGCCGCGCCGCTGTGGGCGGGTGTGGCGGCGGTGGCAGGGGGCGCGCTCTTGGCCATGCGCCTGCCCTGGCGCCTGCGTTTGCTGGCGTTGCCCCTGCTGCTGCCGGTGTTGTGGTGGCAGCCCGAGCGGCCGGCTGCGGGGCAGTTGGAGCTGCTGGCCGCCGACATCGGCCAGGGCAATGCCGTGCTGGTGCGCACGGCCACGCACACCCTGCTGTATGACGCGGGGCCGCGCTTCAGCCGCGAGAGCGATGCGGGCCACCGCGTGCTGGTGCCGCTGCTGCGGGCGCTGGGGGAGCAGGTGGATGTGCTCATGCTCAGCCACCGCGATGCCGACCACACGGGCGGCGCAGCGGCCGTGCTGGCCCAGCAGCCACGCGCCGAACTGACCGGCTCCATCGAAGCCGAGCACGCCCTGCAGCGCCTGCGCCCCAGCAGGCCCTGCCTGGCAGGCCAGCGCTGGGAGTGGGATGGCGTGGCTTTTGAGGTGCTGCATCCGCTGCCCGGTGACGACGCCCCTGTGGCGGCCAAGGCCCCGCGTCCCAATGCACTCAGCTGCGTGCTGCGCATCACGGCCGCCGGGCCCGAGGGCGGGACGGCCCTGCTGGTGGGCGACATCGAGGCACTGCAGGAGCAAGCCTTGCTGGCGCGCAGTGCGCCCTTGCGGGCCGACCTGTTGCTGGTGCCGCACCACGGCAGCAAGACCTCGTCGTCGGCGGCTTTTCTGGAGGCTGTCCAGCCGCGCACCGCTTTGGTGCAGGCTGGTTATCGCAACCGCTTCGGTCATCCGGCGCCGGATGTGCTGCAGCGCTACCGTACGCGCCAGATTGCGGTGGTGGAATCGTCGCGCTGCGGGGCCGCCCGCTGGTCCTCGTCGCAGCCTGGGCAGGTGGCCTGCGAACGCGACACGGGCGAGCACTACTGGCAGCACCGCATGGTGCCACGGGACGACTGATTCGGGGCCGATGGCGCAGCGCCGCCAGGGGTGTTGGGCGGGGGTGGGCTCACAACTTGCTATCCTGATCGCAGGAGGCCCGTTCATGCAGAAATTTGACGAGATGTACGCCATGCTGCCGTTTGATGGCAGCGACGTGCGGGAACACTACAAGCGCTATGCGCAGTGGTTGAGCAAACAGCCCCCTGACGTGATGCAGGCCCGCAGGGCCGAAGCCGAGATGATCTTCCGGCGCGTGGGCATCACCTTCGCCGTCTACGGCGCCAAGGATGAAGGCGGCGCAGGCAACGAGCGGTTGATCCCGTTCGACCTGATCCCCCGCATCATTCCGGCCCACGAGTGGGCCAGCATGCAGCAGGGGCTGGTGCAGCGTGTCACGGCGCTCAACCGTTTCATCCACGACGTCTACCACGGCCAGGACATCATCCGCGCCGGCATCGTGCCCGCCGACCTCATCCTGAACAACGCGCAATACCGCCCCGAGATGGCTGGCGTGCATGTGCCGCAAGACATTTACGCGCACATCGCAGGCATCGACATCGTGCGCGCCCCCGATGCCCAGGGCAATGGTGAGTACTACGTGCTCGAAGACAACCTGCGCGTGCCCAGCGGTGTGAGCTACATGCTCGAAAACCGCAAGATGATGATGCGGCTGTTCCCCGAGCTGTTCAGCCTGCACAAGGTGGCGCCGGTGGCCCACTACCCCGACATGCTGCTCGAAACCCTGCGCGCCAGCGCCCCCGCCACGGCGGATGAGCCCACGGTGGTGGTACTCACGCCCGGCATGCACAACAGTGCGTACTTCGAGCACGCCTTCCTGGCCCAGCAGATGGGGGTGGAGCTGGTGGAGGGCCAGGACCTGGTGGTCAAGGACAAGTTCGTGTACATGCGCACCACACGCGGCCTGCAGCGGGTGGACGTGATCTATCGCCGCGTGGACGATGACTTCCTCGACCCCCAAGTCTTCCGCCGCAATTCCACCCTGGGCTGCTACGGCCTCATGGAGGCTTACCGCGCGGGCAACGTAGGCATCTGCAACGCTGTGGGCACGGGCGTGGCGGACGACAAGTCCGTCTACCCCTATGTGCCGGAGATGATCCGCTTCTACCTGGGCGAGGAGCCCATCCTGAAGAACGTGCCCACCTGGATGTGCCGCAAGCAGGACGACCTGCAGCACGTGCTGGCCAACCTCAAGGACCTGGTGGTGAAGGAGGTGCACGGCGCGGGCGGCTACGGCATGCTCATCGGCCCTGCCGCTACGCAGGCCGAGATCGAGGACTTTCGCCGCGCGCTGCTGGCCAACCCGGCGGGCTACATCGCGCAGCCCACGCTCAGCCTGTCGAGCTGCCCCACGTATGTGGAAAGCGGCATTGCCCCGCGCCACATCGACCTGCGCCCCTTTGTGCTCAGCGGTCGCGAGGTGCAGATGGCCGCCGGCGGCCTCACGCGCGTGGCGCTGCAGGAGGGCTCGCTGGTGGTGAATTCGTCGCAGGGCGGCGGCACCAAGGACACCTGGGTGCTGGGCGAGGGTACGCCTGCAGCGCAACCCAAGGCCGTGCAATCCCAGTCGCAATCGCAGGGACAAGGTCAGTCGCAAAGTCAATCGCAAGGGAGCCTGTGAACATGCTGAGCCGCACCGCCGACCATCTGTTCTGGATGTCCCGCCACACCGAGCGGGCTGAAAACGCCGCCGAAAGCGGGGTTTCACCACAACACAGCCAGCGTGCGCAGCACGCGCGGGGTTCTCTGCCCGGGGAGGAAAAATGCTAAGTCGCACTGCCGATCATCTGTTCTGGATGTCCCGATATACAGAGCGGGCAGAGAACACAGCAAGAATGCTCAATGTGAGCTATGAGACCTCCCTGTTGCCCCAGGCTGCCGATGTGGCGCAAAAAGGCTGGGAGGGCCTGCTGTCCATCAGCGAGCTGATCCCTGCCTACACCGCCAAGCATGGTGAAGTGACGCCCGCCAACGTGCTGGAGTTCATGGTGCACGACGGCAACAACCCGTCGTCCATCCTGTCGTGCCTGCGCGCCGCACGCGAGAACGCGCGGGCCGTGCGCGGTGCGCTCACCACCGAGGTGTGGGAGACGCAGAACCAGACCTGGCTGGAACTGCACCGGCAATTGGAAGGCGGCGCGTTTGAGCGCGACCCAGGCCAGTTCTTTGAATGGGTGAAGTACCGCTCGCACCTCTCACGCGGCGTGGTGCTGGGCACCATGCTGCAGGACGAGGCGTTTCACTTCTTGCGCATGGGCACCTTTCTGGAGCGCGCGGACAACACCGCGCGCCTGCTGGATGTGAAGTTCCACGCGGTCAAGAACGACTTCTTTGGCCGCCCCAGTGACCGCAACCAGGAAAGCGACTTCTACCACTGGAGCGCCATCTTGCGCAGCGTGTCGGCGTTCGAGGTGTACCGCAAGGTCTACCGCGACGTGATCACGCCGGGCCGCGTGGCCGACCTGCTGATCCTGAGCCGCGACATGCCGCGCTCGCTGCACGCGTGCCTGCGGGAGGTGGTGGACAACCTGGCCGTGCTGGCCAACGGGCAGTCCGCCGAGACCAGCCGCAGGGCAGGGCGCCTGCTGGCCGACCTGCAGTACGGCCGCATCGACGAAATCCTGGCGACCGGGCTGCACGCGTTCCTCACGCAGTTCCTGGACCGGGTGAACGACCTGGGTGGCGGCATCAGCCGCGATTTTCTGGTGACGTCCGGCGATTGAAAACCAGCAGGGCGGCGCCATGCCAGGCCAGCCCTGCTGCGTAGGGAATGAGCGGTGCCCAGGGAGCGCCCAGCCAGGCCCTTGCCTGGGGGCTGCTGAACCACGCTAACCAGGCGGGCAGGGTTGCACCCCATGGTGTGTGCAGGTGGGCCTGCAGTACGCCACAGGCGGTAAGCCCCAGGCCCACCAGCGTGCCCACCGCGATGCCGTAGGCCACCGGCAGCTTGCGGCGGCCCGCCATGGCCATGAAGGCTGCACTGAAGAACACCCCCAGGAACACGGTGGCCAGCCAGGCCACCGGCCACCAGCCTGCATCACCGGCTCCAGACCGGGCCACCAGCAGCGCGTTGAAACCGCCCATGGCGCCCAGCGCCAGCAGTGGTACCAGAAAGTTGCGATACCGCGCGCTCAGCTGTGCCGAATGCGCTGCCTGATTGGGCGTTGTTGCGGTATGGCTGCGCGCATCGCTGGTCATTCTTGCGCGTTGCGCCGCTGGTCCCGCAGCATGAAGAGGTAGAGGCTTTCGACCTTCTCGCGCGCCCAGGGGGTCTTGCGCAGGAACTTGAGGCTGGAGCCCACGCTGGGGTCGATCTGGAAGCAGCGGATGGGAATCTGCCGCCCCAGCTCATCCCAGCCAAAGTAGTCGGCCAGGCCCACGACCATGGCTTCGAGTGTCACGCCGTGCAGGGGGTTGCGCGGCTGGGTGGGCTTGTTGGCCGGTGGGGCGGGTGGCGGGGTCTCTGGAGTGCTCATGGCTCCAAGCATACAGACTGGGAGCGTGAACACGCCCTGAGGGCAATCCTGTCGTGTGCATCGGGCGTTAACTCCACCACCGCCACCACAGAACCGATTCAGGGGGCGTCAGGCTTTGCGCTGCAGATGGGCCTCGCGCTGGAACAGCTCGGCCGCCCAGTCCACAAACGCGCGCACCTTGGCGCTCAGGTGGCGGTTGGGCGGGTACACCACATACACGGGCAGCAAGGGCTGGGTCCAGTCGGGCAGCAGTTGCACCAGGGCTCCGCTGTCCAGGTAGCGCTGGGCTTGCCAGCTGGTGATCTGGCCAATACCCAGTCCCGCCACGATGGAGGTCACGTAGGCGTTGGCCTCGTTCACGCTCAGCTGGTAGGGGCCGGTGATGTCGATGGACTCATCACCCCGGCGAAACTCCAGCGGGTAGTGCCGCCCGCTTTGGGGCGAGAAGTAGATCACGCTGGCATGTTTCTCCTCGATCTCCAGCGGGTGCGTGGGTGTGCCCTTGCGCTCCAGGTAGGCGGGTGCGGCGACGGTGATGAACTCCAGGTTGCCAATGCGGCGCGCCACCAGTGACTGGTCGCTCAGCTCGCCCCCCCGGATCACGCAGTCCACGTTGTCCCCGATCAGATCCACCGTGCGGTCGCTCACACCCAGGTCCACCTGGATGTCCGGGTAGCGGGCATGGAACTCCGCCAGTTGCGGAATGATGAGCAACTGGGCCACCGACGTGCCCACGTCGATGCGCAGCCGCCCGCGCGGGTTGGCGCGCGCGTTGGTCATGCTGGCCTCGATGTCGTCCAGGTCGGTCAGCAGCCGCACCGTGCGGTCGTAATAGGCCGCGCCATCGGGTGTCACGGTCACGCGGCGGGTGGTGCGGTTAAGCAGCTTCACGCGCAGCCGCTCCTCCAGCGCCTGCACATGCTTGGTCACCGTGGCTTTGGGCAGGCTCAGCGAATCCGCTGCCCGGGTAAACGTGCCGGCCTCCACCACCCGCACGAATATGCGCATGGCCTGTATCTGGTCCATGGCTTCTCCTTGAGTCATCAGCACCTAGATTGGGTGCTGAGGAATTCTCACACGGGCGCCCCGGTTTGATTGTTGAGCTTTTGGAAACAGTGCGGTGGTGTTTGACCTGTTTATCAGAAAGGCCCAAGCCACTACATTTCATCCATCGTCAACCGACCTTCCACCTATCCACCTACCTACTGGGTACCTGCCATGCAGCCCGACCGCCCGTCTTCATCCTCTTTGCCCACGCAGCCCGCTGCGGCGCCCGCCAAGGCGTCCGGGGTGGCTGCGTCCGTCTGCACCGATTCCACTATTGAGGTGGCCCAGGGGCAGGACGTGGAAGTGCGCATGTACGGCCGCAAGAAGACCGGCCAGGCGTCACCGGTGGTCGTGCACTTCCACGGCGGGGCCTTCATGTCGGGCGATCTGGACAACGGCTGCACGGTGGCTTCTCTGCTGGAGAGTGCCGGGGCCGTGGTGGTGTCGGTCGCGTATCCGCTCACGCCCTTTCCGCAGCCGGTGGACACAGGTTACGGTGTGCTCAAGTGGGTGCACAAGCACCGCACCAAGCTCGGTGGGCAGGGCGCCGCCGTGTACCTGGCGGGCGAAGAGGCCGGTGGCAACCTGGCGGCGGCCGTGGCACTGATGGCGCGTGACCAGTCTCACCCCCCGCTGGCCGGGCAGATCCTGCTGTCGCCCATGCTGGACCCCTGTGTGGGCACCGCGTCGCTGCGCGAGGCCACGGGGGACTCCACGGGCTGCAAGTGGACCGAGGGCTGGCGCAACTTTCTGCGCTGCCCGCGCGATGCCGAGCACCCCTATGCGGTGCCTGCCGGTGCGCAGCGCCTGGCGGGGCTGCCCCCCACGCTGATCCTGGTGGGCGACACCGACCCCATGCACGACGAGGCGCTGGCCTACGCGGCCCGGCTGGAGGCTGCCGGCCTGCCGGTCACGCGCCACGTGTTCTCCAAGAACCCGCAGTGGCCCGATGCCCTGCTGCAGACCGGCCCGCATGAATGTCCGTGTGCGGCGGGTGCGCAGGAGCAGTTCCGGCAGTTCTTTGCCTCCACGCGAAGTCCGGTGCCGTCCTGACGACGGCCCCTGACACCTTCTCACATCCCTGACAGCCGCTGACCTCCACCCGGGTGGAGGCAGAGAAACGCGGGCTCGGCGCGAGCCCCATTCCCTTTTTGCATCTTGATTTCCGGCCTGGCGTGCCGGAGGGGAAGCGCTTGCCCGGCGTTGCCCGCTCCGCATGTCCTAGAGCCCACGTTAGCCATTCAAACGACACGGAGGAAAGAACACACCATGCATGCACCCCTGATCCCGTTGGCCTGCGGCCGCTGTCACAGCGCACCTGGCCGCACCGTCTTTTGACGGTGGCACGCAGGCCGCCCCGGTGTTTGTCGCCGGGGTATTGACCTTTCCACCGTGTCATTGCCGAGACTGCATTCCGCCCCCTTTGCATTGACCCCTGCCGAGCGCAGCCCACAGGCGCCAGCGCACGGCAGACAAGTTTCACAGCGTGCTCCACAAGGGCACACCTACTGATCGAAAGTGACCATGAACTTCCCATCCTTCTCCAAGTTCTCCCAGCGCCGCCCCCTGGGTCTGGCCACCCTTGCCACGGCCGTGACGGCCACCGTGGCGGCTGCTGTTCTGGTGTTTCAGGCACCCGTGGCGCAGGCGGATAGCGCCCCCGCAGCACCGCCCGCCATGCCGGTGTCGGTGGCTGCCGTGCTGCAAAAAGACATCGCCCTGTGGGACGAGTTTTCCGGCCGGCTCGAAGCCGTGCAGCGCGTGGATGTGCGCCCCCGCGTCTCGGGCGCCGTGCAGGCCGTGCACTTTCGCGAAGGCTCGCTGGTCAAGCAGGGCGACCTGCTGGTCACGGTGGACCCAGCCCCCTACGCTGCGGAGGTGGACCGCGCCGAAGCCCAGGTGGTCGCTGCGCAGGCCCGTCTGTCGTACACCCGCAGCGAACTGGAGCGCGCCACGCGCCTGCTCGAAGAAAAAGCCATCGCCCAGCGCGAACATGACGAGCGCCTGAACGCCCAGCGCGAGGCCGATGCCAACCTGCGCGCCGCCCAGGCCGCGCTGCAGACCGCGAAGCTGAACCTGGGCTACACCCAGGTGCGTGCCCCTGTGGCGGGCCGTGTGGGCCGCATCGAAGTCACCGTGGGCAACCTGGTGGCGGCCGGCGCGGGCGCCCCCGTGCTGACCACGCTGGTGTCCGTGAGCCCCATCTACGCGAGCTTCGACACCGATGAGCAGATCGTGGTGAAGGCCCTGGCCGACCTGCAAAGCGGCCAGCGCGGCAACAGCGCCCGCCAGCTCATCGAGCGCATTCCTGTGCAGATGGGCACGGGCACCACGGGCGGCACGCCGCACGCCGGTCGTTTGCAGCTCATCGACAACCAGGTCGATGCCAAGAGCGGCACCGTGCGCGTGCGCGCCGTGTTCGACAACGAAGACGGCTCGCTCATCCCCGGCCAGTTCGCCCGCATCCGCATGGGCCAGGCCCGCAACACCCAGGCGCTGCTCATCAACGAGCGTGCCGTGGGCACCGACCAGAACAAGAAGTTCGTGATGGTGGTGGGCGAGGGCAACAAGGCCGAATACCGCGAGGTCACCCTGGGTGCGCCGATTGACGGCCTGCGCGTGGTCACGTCGGGTCTGAAGGCGGGCGAGAACATCGTCGTCAACGGCCTGCAGCGCGTGCGCCCCGGTGCCGTGGTGGCGCCGCAGCCTGTGCCGATGACCGCCAAGGCCGAGATTGCGGGTGATCGCAAGGAAGCCAAGAACAACACCAAGTCGCCTGCCGCGTGAGTACGGGCCAGAGCGACACCAGGAATTTGCATCCATGAATCTATCCCGCTTTTTCATCGACCGCCCCATCTTTGCCGGGGTGCTGTCGGTGCTCATCTTCCTCGGGGGGCTGATCGCATTGCGCGGTCTGCCCATCTCCGAATACCCTGAAGTCGCGCCGCCCTCCGTGGTGGTGCGCGCACAGTACCCGGGCGCCAACCCCAAGGTGATCGCCGAGACCGTGGCCACGCCGCTGGAAGAATCCATCAACGGCGTGGAAGGCATGCTCTACATGGGCAGCCAAGCCACCACCGACGGCGTGATGACGCTGACCGTGACCTTTGCCTTGGGCACCGACCCCGACAAGGCCCAGCAGCTGGTGCAAAACCGCGTCTCGCAGGCCGAGCCGCGTCTGCCCGAGGAAGTGCGCCGCCTGGGCGTCACCACCGTCAAGAGCGCGCCGGACCTGACCATGGTGGTCCACCTGGTCTCGCCCAACAACCGCTACGACATCGACTACCTGCGCAACTACGCCGTGCTCAATGTGAAGGACCGCCTTGCGCGCATCCAGGGCGTGGGCCAGGTGCAGATCTTTGGCGGCGGCGACTACTCCATGCGTGTGTGGCTCGACCCGCAAAAGGTCGCGCAGCGCGGCCTCTCGGCCAGCGACGTGGTGGCCGCCATCCGCGGCCAGAACGTGCAAGCCGCTGCAGGTGTGGTGGGCGCATCGCCCGGCCTGCCTGGCGTGGACTTGCAACTGTCCATCAACGCGCAGGGCCGCCTGCAGACCGAGGAAGAGTTCGGCGACATCATCGTCAAGACCGGTGCGGATGGTGCGGTGACACGCCTGCGCGACATCGCCCGCCTGGAGCTGGGCGCGGCCGACTATTCGCTGCGCTCGCTGCTCAACAACGATCCGGCCGTGGGCATGGGCGTGTTCCAGGCGCCGGGCTCCAACGCGCTCGACATCTCGGCCAACGTGCGCAAAACCATGGACGAGATCCAGAAGAACATGCCCGAAGGCGTGGAGTACCGGATTGCGTACGACCCCACGCAGTTCGTGCGTGCGTCGATCAAGTCCGTGATCCACACGCTGCTCGAAGCCATCGCTCTCGTGGTGCTGGTGGTGATTTTGTTCCTGCAGACCTGGCGCGCGTCCATCATTCCGCTGCTGGCTGTGCCGGTGTCGGTGGTGGGTACGTTTGCCGTGCTGCACCTGCTGGGCTTCTCGATCAACGCGCTCTCCCTGTTCGGGCTGGTGCTGGCCATCGGCATCGTGGTGGACGATGCCATCGTGGTGGTGGAGAACGTCGAGCGCAACATCGAGGCGGGCCTGACCCCGCGCGAGGCCACCTACCGCGCCATGCGCGAAGTCTCCGGCCCCATCATTGCCATCGCACTGGTGCTGGTGGCGGTGTTCGTGCCACTGGCTTTCATCAGCGGGCTCACGGGCCAGTTCTATCGCCAGTTCGCGGTGACGATCGCGATCTCCACGGTGATCTCGGCGATCAACTCGCTGACCCTGTCGCCCGCGCTGTCAGCGCTGCTGCTCAAGGGCCACGACGAGCCCAAGGACGCGCTCACGCGCGGCATGGACAAGGTGTTCGGTGGCCTGTTCCGTGGCTTCAACCGCATGTTCCATCGGGGCTCCGAGGCCTACAGCGGCGGCGTCAAGCGCGTCATCAGCCGCAAGGCGCTGATGTTCGTGATCTACCTCGCGCTGGTGGGCGCCACAGTCGGCCTGTTCAAGATCGTGCCCGGCGGCTTCGTGCCCGCGCAGGACAAGCAGTACCTGATCGGCTTTGCGCAGCTGCCCGACGGCGCTACGCTGGACCGCACCGAGAACGTGATCCGCCGCATGGGCGAGATCATGAAGGAGAACCCGAACGTTGAAGACGCGATTGCCTTCCCCGGCCTGTCGATCAACGGCTTCACCAACAGCTCCAACTCCGGCATCGTGTTCGCCACGCTCAAGCCCTTTGCCGAGCGCACCCGTGCCGACCAGAGCGGCGGCGCCGTGGCAGGCCAGCTGAACCAGGCGTTTGGCAGCATCCAGGACGCGTTCATCGCCATGTTCCCGCCGCCCCCGGTGGCGGGCCTGGGCACCACGGGCGGCTTCAAGCTGCAGATCGAAGACCGTGCCTCGCTGGGCTATGAAGCCATGGACAACGCGGTGAAGGCCTTCATGGCCAAGGCCTACCAGACGCCCGAGCTGGCGGGGTTGTTCACCAGCTGGCAGGTCAACGTGCCGCAGCTGTACGCCAACATCGACCGCACCAAGGCACGCCAGCTCGGCGTGCCCGTGACGGACATCTTCGACACGCTGCAGATCTACCTGGGCAGCCTGTACGCCAACGACTTCAACCAGTTTGGCCGCACCTACAGCGTGCGCGTGCAGGCCGATGCGGCCTACCGTGCGCGGGCCGAAGACGTGGGCCTGCTCAAGGTGCGCTCTGCCACCGGCGAGATGGTGCCGCTGTCGGCGCTGATGAAGATGGAGCCCAGCTTCGGCCCCGAACGCGCCATGCGCTACAACGGCTACCTGGCTGCTGATGTGAACGGCGGCCCCGCACCCGGTTATTCATCGGGCCAGGCCCAGGCCGCCATCGAGCGCATTGCCAAGGAGACGCTGCCCCAGGGCATCACGTTCGAATGGACCGAGCTGACCTACCAGGAGATCCTGGCCGGCAACTCTGCCGTGCTGGTGTTCCCGCTGGCCATCCTGCTGGTGTTCCTGGTGTTGGCCGCGCAGTACGAAAGCCTGACGCTGCCCATCGCCATCATCCTGATCGTGCCCATGGGCCTGCTGGCCGCGATGACTGGCGTGTGGCTGAGCAAGGGCGACAACAACGTGTTCACGCAGATCGGGCTCATCGTGCTGGTGGGGCTGTCGGCAAAGAACGCGATCCTGATCGTGGAGTTTGCGCGCGAGCTGGAGTTTGCCGGGCGCACGCCCGTGCAGGCCGCCATCGAGGCCAGCCGCCTGCGGCTGCGCCCCATCCTGATGACCTCGCTGGCCTTCGTCATGGGTGTCCTGCCCCTGGTGCTGTCCACCGGTGCCGGCGCCGAGATGCGCAGCGCCATGGGTGTGGCGGTGTTCTCCGGAATGATCGGGGTGACGGCCTTCGGCCTGTTCCTCACGCCCGTGTTCTACGTGCTGCTGCGCAAGCTGGCAGGCAACCGCCCGCTGGTGGAGCATGGCACGCATGTGGCGCCCATCTCGCACACCCCGGGCAGCGGCGGCATTGCCCACCCGGTGCTGGCAGCGCCGCGCAAGGAGCACGAATGATGCTTTTGAAAACGGTGACAACAAAAATCTTTGTGGCCCTCGCCACGTGCACCGCGCTGCCGAATGCAACGGGTGTAACGACTGGGGCAGGAGAACAACCATGACCGATTTGCTATTGAAGAAAAACTCCACCGACGGTGCCCTTGCGGCGCGCAAGCGCAGCCTGCTGGCGCCCCTGGCCGCCGCCCTGGTGCTGGCCGGTTGCATGACCCAGCCCGTGGCCCCCGCGCCGCATGCGGGTGTGCCCGTGCCCGCCAGCTTCACGGCAGGGGGCGACGCGCTGCCCACGGCCCCCTGGACTGTGGCCGCCCCCGCCGAGGCGCAGCCACGCGGCGAGTGGTGGCTGGGCTTTCAAGACCCGGTGCTGGCCGACCTGGTGCAGCGCGCGGGCCAGGCCAACACCAGCATCCAGCAGGCCGCCGCGCGGCTGGCCGAAGCGCGCACGCTGCTGCGTTCTGCTGACGCCGCGCGCTCGGTGCAAGTGGGCGCCTCGGCGGGCGTTGCGCGCCAGGCCGGTGCCAACAGCACGGGCAGCGTGGTGCCATCCACGCTGGGCACGGCGGGGCTCAATGCCTCGTACGAGCTGGACCTGTTCGGCCGCCTCTCGCAAACCAGCGACGCCGCGCGCTTGGACGCCGACACGCGCGAGGCCTTGCTGCAGAGCACGCGCCTTATGGTGCAGGCTGATGTGGCGCAAACCTACCTGCAGCTGCGCGCCGTGCAGGCCGAGCAGGTGCTGGTGCAAGAGAGCTTGGCCGCCTACCAGGACACCCTGCGCTTGACGCAGCGCCGCCTGCAAGCCGGCGATGTGGCCGAGCTGGACGTGGCCCGTGTACAGACCGAGGTGGCGGCCACCGAGTCCGATGCCCTGGCCTTGCAGCGCCAGCAGGCCCTGCTGACCAACGCGCTGGCCGTGCTGGCTGGCGAGGTGGCCAGCGGCTTTGTGCTGCCGCCCGCGACGGGCGATGCCGCGTTGCCGGTGATTCCGCCGGGCGTGCCCGGCACGGTGCTGGCGCGCCGGCCCGATGTGTCGGCCGCGCAAACTGCCGTGCTGGCCGCGCAAGCGCGCGTGGGTGTGGCGCAGAAGGCTTGGTTCCCGGCCGTCACGCTCACGGGCAACGCGGGGCATGCATCGCCTGAGCTGGGTGACCTGTTCAAGTGGTCGGCCCGTGCCTGGGGCGTGAGTGCGCTGCTGTCGCTGCCGATCTTTGACGGCGGCCAGCGCGATGCACAGATCGAGGGCGCCAAGGCCCGCCTGGAGGCTGCGCTGGCGGACCACCGGGGGCAGGTGCTCAACGCGTTTCGTGACGTTGAGGACCAGTTGACCTCGCTGCGCTTGTTGTCTGGCCAGGCCGAGGCGCAAGGGCGTGCGGTGACTGCGGCGCGGCGGGCCACGCAGTTGTCGGATGTGCGGTATCGCAATGGCTTGGTGAGCCAGCTGGAGTTGCTGGACGCGCGCCGCAGCGAGTTGCGCAATCGGCGGCAGGAGTTGCAGGTGCGGACGGCGCAGTATGTGGCGACGGTGGGGTTGATTCGGGCGCTCGGAGGCGGGTGGGGGGATCAGCCTGTGGTGAAAGTGGCGGCTGTGCCGCAGTAGTTTTTGAGCGGTTTGGGCTGCTTGCGCTAGTGGAACATGCCTAGGTGGCTATTCTTTTTGTAGTGTGCTGCTTGCTTGTTTCTTTTTTGAACTGCGTTTGCCTACGCTGCGGTGCGTTGATTTGACCGCGTGCTTGGCTTGAGGGCGGAGGCCGGGAGTCGCCCGGCGAGCGAGTAACTTTCTTTTGCTTCGCCAAAAGAAAGTCACCAAAGAAAAGGCGACCCCCAGTCTGCGACCCCTTCGCGTTGCGAAGGGGCAAACCTGCGGCGGGGCGGCTGCGGGGTGCGCCGTGGAACTCACTGCGCTGCGTTGCAGCTTCGTTCAGACATCCACGGCGAGTCAGAGCACGAAGCACGCGCGCTCCGACGCGCGTGCCACCCCGCAACCGCCCCGCCGCAGGCGCAGCCAGCAGGGGGTGGACAGCCGAACATCCAAACAACCGAACAGCCGGACATCCATTCGGGCCATTGCTGCGCTCGGCCGCGCCTGCGCAGCGCGAGGCGCTTGCGCCCGCGATCCGGGGCCGAGCGCAGCGATGGCCCGTGTGGATGTTCTGCTCCCCTTGCCCCTGTGGATGCGCCGAGGAGCGCAGGGTTTGGCGGATCAGGGCTCGCGTGTGTCTGAGCGACGCGCAGCGGCGCGAGTTGAGTGAGACCCCGCCAAACCCGAGCACCGCAGGTTGCCCCGTAGCGTCAGCGCAGGGGACGCAGACAGTGGGGTCGCCCTTTCTTTGGTTCCTTTCTTTCGGCGACGCGAAAGAAAGGGACTCGCCTGCCGGGCGACTCCCGGCCTCCGTCCTCAACACCAGCATGCTGCCCAATCAGCACACGCCACCAAACACTACAAAATCAATAGCTACCAGCCCATATCCCACTAGAGCCAACAGCCAAAAGTATCACTCTCCCAACCGCCCCAACGCCTTCAGCACATTCTCCGCAGTCGCCGGAGCCGTCAACACCACCGGCGCCGCCGCATCCACCCCGCTACGCCCCGCTGCCACCGCATTGCGCAGCGCCTCATACACACTGATCGCCAGCATGAACGGCGGCTCCCCCACCGCCTTGCTGCCACCCACGTTGTCCTCCCGATTCGCCTCGGGCCACAGGTGGACGTTGAAGTGCGCCGGGATGTCGCCCGTGGCGGGAATCTTGTAGGTGCTGGGCGCGTGGGTGGCGAGGGTGCCCTTGTCGTTCCACACCAGCTGCTCGGTCGTCAGCCAGCCCATGCCCTGCACAAACCCGCCCTCGATCTGGCCCACATCGATGGCCGGGTTGATGCTGTGGCCCACGTCGTGCAGGATGTCCACCTTCAGCACGCGGCTCTCGCCGGTCAGGGTGTCGATGGCCACCTCGGTGCAGGCGGCGCCGTAGGCAAAGTAGTAGAACGGGCGCCCGGTGAGGGTGGTCTTGTCGTAGTGGATCTTGGGCGTGCGGTAAAAGCCGTCGCTCCACAGCTGGATGCGGTTGGCGTACGCGGCCTGCACTACCTCTTCAAAACTGCGCACCGTCTTGGGCGAGATCACCTGGCCGCCTGCAAACCGAATCGCGCCTGCGCCGCAGCCGTCCAGCCCGCACACGAACGAGGCCAGGTTGTCGCGCACGTTGCGCGCGGCGTATTGCGCGGCGCGGCCGTTCAGGTCGGTGCCGCTGCTGGCCGCCGTGGCGCTGGCGTTGGGCACCTTGCTGGTGTCGCTGGCCGTGACCAGCACGCGGTGCAGGGGCACGCCCAGCTCGTCGGCCACGATCTGCGCCACCTTGGTGTGCAGGCCCTGGCCCATTTCGGTGCCGCCGTGGTTCACCTGCACGCTGCCGTCGGTGTACACATGCACCAGCGCACCCGCCTGGTTGAACAGCGTCGCCGTGAAGCTGATGCCGAACTTGACGGGCGTGATGGCCAGGCCGCGCTTGATGACGGTGTTGTGCGCGTTCCAGTCCGCAATCTCGGCCTGGCGTTGGCGGTAGTGCGAGGTCTGCTCCAGCGTGGGCAGCAGCTCGTGCAGGATGTTGTCTTCCACCGCCATCTGGTAGTGGGTGACGTGGCGGCCCGTGCTCGCATCTTTGCCATACAGGTTGGCCAGGCGCACGTCCTGCGCATCGCGGCCCAGCGCGCGCGCGATGTCGCCCAGGATGGCCTCGATCACGATCACGCCCTGCGGGCCGCCAAAACCACGGAACGCGGTGTGGCTTTGCGTGTTCGTCTTGCAGCGGTACGACGCGATCTCGACATCGCTCAGGTAATACGCGTTGTCGGCATGGAACACCGCGCGGTCGGCCACGGGGCCCGACAGGTCGGCGCTGAAGCCGCAGTTGGCAGCCATCTGGAGCTTGAGGCCCGTGATGCGGCCCGTGTCGTCAAAGCCCACGTCGTACTCGTACGCAAACGGGTGGCGCTTGCCGGTGACCATGAAGTCCTCGTCCCGGTCCAGCCGCAGCTTGATGGGGCGGCCCAGCTTGTTCGCGGCCACGGCGGCCCACACGGCCAGGTGCCCGGCTTGGGTCTCCTTGCCGCCAAAGCCACCGCCCATGCGGCGGCATTCCACCTTGACCGCGTGGTTGTCGATGCCCAGCGCGTGCGCCACCCAGTGCTGCACCTCGCCGGGGTGCTGCGTGCTGGAGTAAATCCACCACTGTTTTTGCTCCAGCGGCATGGCGTAGGCGATCTGGCCTTCCAGATAAAAATGCTCCTGGCCGCCGACTTCAAACGCTCCCTGCATGCGGTGCGCCGATTGCGCGAGGCCCGTGGCGACATCGCCCCGGCGCACAAACACCGGCGGCAGCACATAGCTTTGCGCCTTCAGCGCGTCCTGCACCGTCAGCACGGCGGGCAGGGGGGAGATGTCGAGCTTCACGGCCCGCACCGCGCGGCGCGCCTGCATGACCGAGTCGGCCACCACCAGGCCGATCACCTGGCCGACAAACTGCACGCTGTCCAGCGCAAACACGGGCTCGTCGTGCCCGAACGCAGCCAGGATCTTGTCGCCGGGCACGTCGCTGGCCAGCACCACACCGCGCACGCCGGGCAGCGCGAGGGCGGCGGTGGCATCCACCCCGTTCAGGGTGCCGTGGGCCACGGTGGAGAGGATGGGCGCTGCGTACAGCGTGCCCTTCACCTCCGGCAGGTCGTCGATGTAGTGCGCGGCGCCCGCCACCTGAGCGCGGGCGCTTTCGTGGATGTGCGACTGGCCCATGGCGGCGCGGGTGGGCGCGGGCAGGGCGGTCTCTGCGATGGTGTGTGGGGCGTTCATACGGCGGCCTCCAGCGTCAAGGTGTCCAGGCTGACCGAGGGTTGGCCCTGGCTCTCCAGCCAGTAGCGCTGCAGCAGACTGCCCAGCACCTGGCGGCGATAAGCGCCGCTGGCGCGCATGTCGGAGATGGGGCTGAACTCGGCCTGCAGCACCGCGGCGGCGCGCTGCGCGGTGGCTTCGGTCCAGGGCTGGCCGGTCAGAGCCGCTTCAGTCTGCCGCGCACGGGCCGGGGTGGCAGCCACGCCGCCCGCGCCAATGCTGGCGCGTTGCACGGTGCCGCCCGCGATGTCGAGGTTGAGCACCAGGCAGACGGCTGAGATATCGTCGTCAAACCGCTTGGAGATCTTGTACGCCCGCAGCTGTTCTTGAGCAGAAGGGCGGGGTACCACGATGCGCACCAGCAGCTCATCCGGCGCCATCACGTTTTGCCGGTAGCCGGTGTACAGGTCTTCGAGCGGCAGCTGGCGCTCGCCCCGGGCCTGGCTGGCCAGCACCACCTGGGCGCGCAGCGCGATCAAGAGGGGCATGGAGTCGCCAATGGGCGAGCCGTTGGCCACGTTGCCGCCCAGCGTGCCCGAGTTGCGCACGGGCAGCCCCGCAAACCGCGTGGCAAATCGGTGCAGCTGCGGCCACTGTGCGGTGAGGGCAGCAAACGCGTCGGTCAGCGTGACGGCGGCGCCGATGTGTATGGCGTCGGCGTGCTGTGCCACCTGCCGCAACTCGGCCGCGCGGGTCACGTCCAGCACCTGGGTGTACTGCTTGTGCTGCTTGGTCACCCACAGCCCCACGTCGGTACAGCCCGCCACCACCTGGGCGCCGGGGTGGGCGGCGCGGGCTGCGAGCAGATCCGGGAGCGTGGAGGGTGCGATATAGGCCGAATCGGCCGCTTGCGCTAGTGCATCATGCCGAAGTAGCTTCAATTTTTGTAGCACTTCGGCCTCGTTGACCGACATGCCGGGCAGCGATGCCATCTGCTGGGCGGCATCAAGGATGGGGCGGTAGCCGGTGCAGCGGCACAGGTTGCCCGAGAGTTCTTCCTGGGCCAGTTCGCGGGTGATGGGTTGGCCGTGGCAGACATGGTTCTGGTACATGCCGAAGAGGCTCATCACGAAGCCCGGCGTGCAGAAGCCGCACTGCGAGCCGTGGCACTGGACCATCGCCTCCTGTGCTGGATGGAGCGTGATGGTTTGTTGTGCAGCGGGTGCTGTGTCGCCCACGGGCTGGATCAGCGGATCTTCCGCCAGGTCTTCCACCGTCCACAGCGCCATGCCATCCACCGAACGGGCCAGGCGGATGCAGCTGTTCACGGCGCTGTAGTGCAGCTGGCCATCGCGTTCTTCGCCCAGTACCACGGTGCAGGCGCCACAGTCACCTTCGCCGCAGCCCTCCTTGGTGCCGGTGTTGCCCAGGTCTTCGCGCAGCACCTCCAGCAAGGTGCGGTCGGGTGGTACATTGCCCAGCGCCACGGGCTGGCCTCGGCGCAGGAATTGCAAGGGTCTTGTTGTCATGACAAACGCCACTTCGATCTTTGATGGAAAGGTTCAGCAGAGGGTAGAACGCAGTACCGTTACCGGCATATGCGCAAGCTTATGGCACCCATGCCCCCACCGCTATGAGAGACCACGCCCTTTTCGACAAGATAGACCTCCATCTCATAAGGGTCTTGCACACCGTGCTCACAGAACGCAGCGTATCGAGGGCCGCCGTCCGCCTGGGCATGCACCAGCCGGCGGTGTCGGCTGCGTTGAAAAGGCTGCGCGACCTGTCGGGCGACCCGCTGCTGGTGCGCTCCGGCGCCAGCATGATGCCGACCGATGCCGCGCTGCGCATGGTGGAGCCTGCAGGCGCCATTTTGCGGGCGGCCGAGGCACTGTTTTCGGACGCGCGCGGGTTTGATCCGCGCACGGCCACCCGTACCTTCCGCGTGGCGGCCAGCGATTACCTCGACCCGCTCTTTCTGCCCCAGCTCGTGGCCCGCATCAAGGTCGAAGCCCCTTTGTGCCCCATCGAAATCCTGCCCCTGTCGGCCGACGCGCACTACCACGCGCACCTGGCGCAGGGCGACGTGGACGTGGTGATCGGCAACTGGCCCCAGCCGCCGGACGACCTGCACATGGGCCGCCTGTTTGGCGACGAGGTGGTGTGCCTGGTCGGCAAGGACCACCCTGCCGTGCGGCGCGGCTGGGACGTGGAAAGCTGGCTGGCCGCCGAACACATCGCGCCCACGCCCACCCACCCCGGCGCGCGCGGCGTGATCGACGCCCACCTAGACAGCCTGGGCATGCAGCGCCACATCACGGCGCGCTGCGCACATTTCAGCCTCATCCCCAGCATCGTGGCATCGAGCTTGCTTGTGCTGACCACCGGCCGCCAGTACTGCGAGCGGTATGTGGAGCAACTTCCGCTGGCTATATTGCCGTGCCCGGTACCGTTTCCTCGGCTCATGTACTACCAGCTGTGGCACGCCCGCACGCACCACTCGGCGGCGGCCGCCTGGCTGCGAGATTGCGTGAAAACCGTGGCTGCTTCGCTACGAAAAGAATAGCTGCTTGAGCATGCTGAACAAGCGCCATGAGGTATTTTCATTCTTATAACAAGTTGTAAAACTGAGAGACAATCCCCGCATGAGTTCTCCCCCCAATCCTTCAGCGCCTGGTGCGGCGCCGCCACGGCTGCAGCTGGTGGGCATCACCAAGCGCTACCCGGCCGTGGTGGCCAACAGCGGCGTGTCGCTCACGGTGCTGCCGGGTGAAATCCACGCCGTGCTGGGCGAAAACGGCGCGGGCAAGTCCACGCTGATGAAAATCATCTACGGCTCGGTCAAGCCCGATGAAGGCAGCGTGTTCTTCAACGGCCAGGCCGTGCAGGTGCGCAACCCGCAAGAAGCGCGGGCCCTGGGCATCGCCATGGTGTTCCAGCATTTCAGCCTGTTCGACACCCTCACGGTGGCCGAGAACGTGTGGCTGGGCCTGGACAAGAGCCTGACGCTGGCCGAAGTGACCGGCCGCATCACCGCCAAGGCCGCCGAATACGGCCTTGACATCGACCCCCTGCGCCCCGTGCACACGTTGAGCGTGGGCGAAATGCAGCGGGTGGAAATCATCCGCGCGCTGCTCACCAACCCCAAGGTGCTGATCCTGGACGAGCCCACTTCGGTGCTCACGCCCCAGGCGGTCGAAAAGCTTTTTGTGGTGCTGCGCAAGCTGGCCAGCGAGGGTTGTAGCATCCTCTACATCAGCCACAAGCTGCACGAAATCCGCGCGCTGTGCACTGCCTGCACCGTGCTGCGTGGCGGCAAGGTGACGGGCGTGTGCAACCCGGCCGAGGAATCCAATGCATCGCTGTCGCGGCTGATGATCGGCGCCGAGCCGCCGGCGCTGGAACACCGTGCCGTGCAGACTGGCGCCACGGTGCTGCGCGTGCAGGGCCTGTCGCTGCCGCGCGCCGACCAGTTCGGGGTGGATTTGATCGACCTGCAGTTCGAGGTCAAGGCGGGCGAGGTGGTGGGCATTGCCGGGGTGTCGGGCAACGGGCAAAAAGAGCTGCTCTACGCGCTGTCGGGCGAAGACCAGCGGGCTGACGCGGCCTGCATCCAGGTGTCCGGCCAGAACGCGGGCCGCATGGGTCCCGGCCAGCGCCGTGCGCTGGGCCTGCATTTTGTGCCCGAAGAGCGCCTGGGCCGGGGCGCCGTGCCCACCATGGGGCTGGCGCACAACCTGCTGCTCACCCGCACCAATTCGGTCGACGGCAGTGGCTGGATCAAGGTGGGTGCGCTGCAAAAACATGCCGAGGACATCATCCGGCGCTTCAATGTGAAGGCGGGCGGCCCCAACGCAGCGGCCAAGTCGCTGTCGGGTGGCAACCTGCAGAAGTTCATCGTGGGGCGCGAGATTGACGCCAACCCCAAGCTGCTCATCGTTTCGCAGCCCACCTGGGGCGTGGATGTGGGCGCCGCCGCACAGATCCGGGGCTCCATCCTGGCCCTGCGTGACGCAGGCTGCGCCGTGCTGGTGGTGAGTGAGGAGCTGGACGAATTGTTTGAAATCTGCGACCGGCTGCATGTGGTTGCCAAGGGGCATCTGTCGCCTTCGGTGCCGCGCGCCGAGGCCACGGTGGAACGCATCGGTGAATGGATGAGCGGGCTGTGGCATGCCGATGTCCAAGCGCACCTCGCACAACAGGCCAAGGCAGCGGAGGTGCAGCATGCTTAAGCTGGAACCACGCCCCCAGGCTTCCAAGCTCTGGACCTATGGCTCGCCGCTGCTGGCGCTGGCCGTCACGGTGCTGATTGGTGTGGCCTTGTTCATTGCGCTGGGCAAAGACCCGGTGCGCGGGCTGCAGGTGTTCTTCTGGGAGCCCATCAAGACGCAGTACGCCATTGGCGAACTCATGGTCAAGGCCACGCCACTGTTGCTGATTGCGCTGGGGCTGGCCGTGTGTTTCCGCTCCAACGTGTGGAACATCGGCGCCGAAGGCCAGTTTGTCATCGGCGCCGTGGTGGCGGGCGGCGTGGCGCTGCTGGCCGACAAGACCACGGGCCCCTGGATCGTGCCCGCCATCCTGCTCGCCGGGGTGCTGGGCGGCATGGCCTGGGCGGGGCTCACGGCGCTGCTGCGCGACAAGTTCAACGCCAACGAAATCCTGGTGAGTCTGATGCTGGTCTATGTGGCCACGCTGGTGCTGGGCTATCTGGTCTATGGCCCGTGGAAGGACCCGATGGGCTACAACTTTCCGCAGACCAAGACGTTCGAGAAGGTCACGCAGATCCCGCGCCTGATGCAGGGGTCGCGTGTGTCCATCGGGTTGCTGCTGGCGCTCGCAGGCGCTGGGGCCTTGTGGGTGTTCCTGTTCCGTACGCGGGCGGGCTTTGCCCAGCAGGTGGGCGGGCTGGCACCAGCGGCGGCGCGTTATGCGGGCTTTTCGTCGCGCCGCGCGCTGTGGACGGCGCTGCTGATTTCGGGCGGCGCAGCTGGCCTGGCTGGTGCGCTGGAGGTGGCAGGGCCCATCGGCCAGCTCACGCCCTATGTGCCTGCGGGCTACGGCTTCGCGGCCATCATCGTGGCCTTTGTGGGGCGGTTGCACCCGGTGGGCATGATCCTCTCGGCCATCCTCATGAGCATGTTCTATATCGGTGGTGAACTCGCGCAGTCGCGCCTGGGCCTGCCCAAGTCGCTCACCGGTGTGTTCCAGGGCCTGCTGCTGTTCACGCTGCTGGCCTGTGACACGCTGATTGCCTACCGCATCCGCTGGGTCGGCAGCAAGAAAGGAGGTGTCTGATGGAGTCTTATGCACTGCTCATCGGCGCCACGCTCAGTGCGGGCACCGTGCTGGCCATTGCGGCCCTGGGCCTGCTCATCAACGAAAAGGCGGGCATCGTCAACCTGGGGGCCGAGGGCATGATGCTCTGCGCCGCCATTGCAGGCTTTGCCACCGTGGTGCACACGGGCAACACCTGGCTGGGCTTTGCGGCAGGCATGGCGGCCGGTGCCGTGCTGGCCGCCATCTTTGGTGTGCTGGTGATCTGGCTCAACACCAACCAGTACGCCACGGGGCTTGCGCTCAGTCTGTTCGGCGTAGGCTTCTCCGCGTTTGCGGGCATCAGCTATGTGCAGGCCAAGCTGCCCGAGCTGCCCAAGTACGCTATTCCCGTGCTGGGCGATGTGCCGCTCCTCGGGCCAGCGCTGTTCCAGCAGCACCCGCTGGTGTACCTCACCATGCTGCTGGTGGCGGGGTTGATCTGGTTTCTGTACCGCTCGCGCGCCGGGCTGGTGCTGCGGTCGGTGGGCGAATCGCCCGAATCGGCGCACGCTCTGGGCTACCCGGTGCGGCGCATCCGGCTGGCGGCCGTTGTGGTGGGGGGCGCGTTGTGCGGTCTGGCCGGGGCTTACATCTCCACTGTCTACACCCCGCTGTGGGTCGAGGGCATGGTGGCCGGGCGCGGCTGGATTGCGCTGGCCCTCACCACCTTTGCCACCTGGCGACCGGCACGGGTGTTGCTTGGGGCTTATCTGTTTGGTGGCGTGACCATGCTGCAGTTCCATTTGCAGGCCACGGGCGTGCAGGTGGCCAGTCAGTTGCTGAGCATGCTGCCGTATGTGGCCACCATCGTGGTGCTGGCGCTGATCTCGCGCAATCCGGCGTGGATCCGCATCAACATGCCGGCATCGCTGGGCAAACCGTTTTATCTGGGCTCCTGAAAGGGCTAGTCCACCGGAAAATCTGGTTACCCTGCGGTAGATCGCACCATAATCATTGTTTTCGTCCCCCAACCTTTGCAAGTCCTACTTCTTCGATAAGGAAACCGACATGACTGATCTGCAGAAACGCTCCCTGCTCAAGGTGGCAGCGCTCTCCGCTGTGGCTGCTGCTGCCCTGGTGGGCTGTGGCAAGAAGGAAGAACCGGCACCGGCCCCTGCGCCTGCACCGGCCCCTGCCGCAGAAGCACCGGCACCCAAGCCCGAGCCACTGAAGATCGCGTTTGCCTATGTCGGCCCGGTGGGCGACGGCGGCTGGTCGTTCGCGCACGACAACGGTCGCAAGGCCATCGAGAAGGAATTTGGCGACAAGGTCGTGACGAGCTTTGTGGAAAGCGTGCCCGAGTCTGCTGACGCAGAGCGCGTGCTGCGCGACCTGGCCGGCCAGGGCAACAAGCTGATCTTCGGCACCACCTTCGGCTACATGGAGTCCATGCTCAAGGTCGCGGAAGACAACAAGGGTGTGAAGTTCGAACACGCCACCGGCTACAAGACCGCCGAAAACCTGCGCACCTACGACAGCCGCACCTACGAAGGCGCGTACATGGCCGGCATCATCGCTGGTGCCATGACCAAGTCCAACACGCTGGGCGTGGTGGGCTCGGTGCCGATCCCTGAGGTGATCCGCAACATCAACAGCTTCACGCTGGGTGCGCAGTCGGTCAATCCCAAGATCAAGACCAAGGTGGTGTGGGTGAATGAATGGTTCAGCCCACCGAAGGAAACCGAAGCTGCGACCAGCCTGATCAACGGCGGCGCGGACATCCTGTTCCAGAACACCGACTCTCCCGCCGTGCTCAAGACCGCCCAGGAAAAGGGCAAGCGCGCCTTCGGCTGGGACAGCGACATGACCGCCTACGGCCCCAAGGCCCACCTGGCATCGGCGGTGATCAACTGGGGCCCGTACTACGTCAAGGCCACCAAGGACGTGCTGGACGGCACCTGGGCTTCGGGCCAAAGCTGGTGGGGTGTGAAGGAAGGCGCTATCGACATCGTCTCCATCGCTGAAGACGTGCCTGCTGACACCAAGGCCAAGGTCGAAGCCGTGAAGAAGGGCCTGGCCGACGGCAGCTTCAGCATCTGGAAGGGCCCCATCGTGGGTCAGGACGGCAAGCCCGTGCTGGAAAAGGACGCTGTGGCTGACGACAAGTTCCTGGGCGGCATCAACTTCTACGTCAAGGGCGTGGAAGGCAAGATCCCTGGCGGCGACAAGAAGTAATTCGCACCGCGTTCATCGGCAGTTCTTGCGAGCTGCTGTGACAAAGGGCCGCCCTGGGGTGGCCCTTTTGTTTTGCAGGCGCGTTTGCGGCCTGCAGCATTAAGAACCTGTTCAAAGTCTTTTTGGAGTCGCACAAGTCCCTTGCCGGGATGGGATGCCAGGCGCGGTGCGCAGCCAATAGCCCGTGCTATTGGCAAGCTTTGCTCCGCCGCAGACCGCCCGGCAAGGCACTTGCCCGAAGGGTTGGAGTGAAATCGGGCGATTGGACGCCCCGGCTGCTTGCATGGGCATGAGCCCACGCGGCGCATCCGAAGCATCCACTCATCCCGATTGCACTCCAATGCAATCTCCAAAAAGACTTTGAACAGGTTCTAAGGAGCAAGGACGATGGTGGAATCTACGTTGTGGCACCCGGTGGCACTGTCAGAAGCCGTAGCGGCGCAGGCACCACTGGCCGTGCAGTTGCTGGAACAAGCCGTGGTGTTGTGGCGCGACAGCGAAGGCGCCGTGCTCGCGCTGGCCGACCAGTGCCCGCACCGGGGCGCCCGCCTGTCGCTCGGCCGCGTGACGCCCCAGGGCCAGTTGGAGTGCCCCTACCATGGCTGGCAGTTTGCGGCCGGTGGGCAATGCACGCACGTGCCTGCACTGCCCACCTTTGTGCCCCCGGCCACGCACTGCGCCCGCCATTTCGAGGTGCAGGAAGCCTATGGCCTTGTGTGGGTGCGCATCGCACCAGGCGAGCAGGGACTGCCTGTGTTTGCGGCGGAGGGGGATGCTCGCCTGCGCAAGCTCAACTGCGGTCCCTACGACGTGGCGGCCAGCGCGCCGCGCATCGTCGAGAACTTTCTGGACATGTCGCATTTCGGCTTTGTGCACGAAGGCTGGCTCGGCAGCCGTGAGGCGACGGCCATCGACGATTACCGCGTGGAGCCCACGCCCACGGGCCTCCTGGCCACGGGCTGCAAGGCCTGGCAACCGCAATCCAACCTGCATTCCACGGCGGCCGCCCAGGTCGAATACACCTACGAAGTCACGGCCCCCTATGCAGCCGTGCTGACCAAGGTGCCCGAGGCGGGCACCACGGCGGTCGATGGCTGGCGCGAGTCCATTGCGCTGTTCATCTGTCCGGTGACGCCGGTGCGCAGCCGGGTGTGGTTCCGGCTGGCGGTGGCGGATTTCGATTCGCCGGACGAGAAACTGCAGGCCTTCCAGCACACCATCTTCACGCAGGACCAACCCGTGCTGGAGTCGCAGACGCCACAGTGCCTGCCACTCGACCTGCGCGCGGAGTTGCATACCGCTGCCGACAAGGCATCATCTGCGTATCGCCGCTTTCTGCGCCAGAGTGGCATCACCTTTGGAGTCTGCTGATGTTCAAAATCCCCCCCATCTCCGCCGAGCGCCTTCCCAGCCTGCTGCGTACCATGCCCAAGGCCGAGCTGCATATCCACATCGAGGGCTCGCTGGAACCCGAGCTGATCTTTGCGCTGGCGCAGCGCAATGGGCTGACGCTGCCCTATGCCAGCGTGGACGCCTTGCGCAGCGCCTATGCATTCACCAATCTGCAGAGTTTTCTGGACATCTACTACGCCGGTGCGAGTG